>NZ_JBPQTK010000095.1:0-24488 GCF_051386315.1 Micromonospora sp. URMC 107 | reverse complement strand
CCCCCCCCCCCCCCCCCCCCCCCCCCCCCCACCACCCGCAAGACGACGAAAGGCAGGCCCATGACGTCCGTACCGCTGACCGACCGCTATGTCATCGCCGCCCGACTCAAGGGCTACCTCAACAAGCACGGCGAGTCGGTGGCCCTGCTGACCGAGGCGCTCGAGCTGGAGCCGGGCAACGCACGCCTGCTGCGCTTCCGTGGGCACCGGCGCATCTCGACCGGCGACTACGCCGGCGCCATCGCCGACCTGCGCGCCGCGGCCGACCAGCTGCCCGGTGTCGAGGACGAGTACGAGATGTACCAGCCGGAGGTGGAGAAGGACGTCATCAGCCTGATCCTCGGCCGGCCCGAGCAGGTGCGCCCGCAGCACCTCACCGACACCATGGCCGCCCAGGACCCGGAGGCCCTCGGCCGGTACAACGCGACGCTGCACGCCGGCGTCTGGTACCACCTCGGGGTCGCCCAGTACCTGAGCGGTGACTTCGAGGGCTGCCTGCCCAGCTTCCGCGCGGCCGAGGAGGCCTCGCGCCACCAGGAGGGCATCGTGGCGTCGCAGGACTGGCAGTACATGGCGCTGCGCCGGCTCGGCCGCCCGGCCGAGGCCGAGGAGGTGCTCGACCGGTTCCGCAAGATCACCCTGGTCCAGGAGGACCACCTGGTCGGGTACGAGGGCCGGATGCAGCTCTACACCGGCGACATCACCCCGGAGCAGCTGTGGGCGATGTGCGACGGCAACGACCTGAAAACCGTCACCCAGGGTTACGGTCTGGGCAACTGGCACTACCACCAGGGCGACATCGAGAAGGCCCGCGAGGTCTTCGACGGGGTGCTGCGGACCGGTGTCACGCACGCCTTCGCCTACCTGGCGGTCAAGGCCGAGTACGCCAACAATCCCGACTTCGCCGCGGCGGCGACGACAAAGGAGAACTGAGGACGATGGCAATCATCCGTGCCGAGATCGGCAAGCGTGACCAGGAGACCAAGAACGCGATCATCGCCGAGCTGACCGACGTGCTGGTCAAGTACGGCTCGCCGCGGGAGAACACCCACGTCCTGCTCTACGAGGTCTCGTACGACAACTGGGCCAAGGGCGGCCTGACCTACAACGAGCGGAAGAAGCAGGCGCAGGAGTCGTCATGACCGTCGCCACCCGGGGACCACACGTCCTCATCACGCCGAACCTGGCCGAGCTGCTGCCGCAGCTGCGCGAGCGCTATCCGCAGTGCCGGTTCACGCCGGTGCCGGAGGACGAGCCGGTACGCGAGGAGTACCTCGACGCCGAGGTGATCCTGCGCAGCGCCATGAACGAGGACACCTTCGACGAGCTGCTCAGCAAGTGCGACGGGCTGCGCTGGATCCAGATCACCGCCGCCGGGTTCGACTGGGTGGGCGGCGACATCATGCGCCGCCGCCTCGACGAGGGGCTGGTCTACACCCGGTCCGGGAACTCCTACAACGTGCCGATCGCCGAGTACATCATCGGCGCGGTGCTCCTGCACCAGCGGGCGTTTCCCGAGCTGCGCGAGGCGCAGGAGCGCCGGGAGTGGGTGCGCATCGTCGGCCGGGACCTGATCGGCAGCACCATGCTGGTCTTCGGCACCGGCGGGATCGGGCGGGAGGTGGCGTGGCGGGCCCGGGCCCTGGGCGTCACCGTGATCGGGGTCAACCGGGCGGGTACGCCCGCCGAGGGCTTCGACCGGGTGGAGTCGTTCGCCGGCCACCTCGCGCTGCTGCCCGAGGCCGACTCCGTGGTGCTGGCCATGCCGCTGACCGACGAGAACCGGTACTTCTTCGACGCCGAGCGCTTCGCGGCGATGAAGGAGACCGGCCTCCTGGTCAACGTCGGGCGGGGTGCGCTGATCGTCGAGGACGCGCTCGTCGACGCCATGCATCAGGGCCGGATCGCCGGCGCCGTGCTCGACGTGTTCGAGCAGGAGCCGCTGCCCCCGGACCACCGGCTGTGGGGCCTGCCCCGCACGACGGTCACCCCGCACACGTCGTTCCGGGGTTCGGGCAACCTGCAACGGCTCTACGCGGACTTCTGCGCCAACTTCGACCTGTACCTGGCCGGTGAGCCGCTGACCGGCACGCAGCGTCGGCCGGAGCTGGGGTACTGACCGACCCACGTTGAAGAGGCGGCGGCACACCCGGACACGGGTGCGCCGCCGCCTTCGCGTCGTGCCCGACCGCCGCGTCCGGCGCCCGGGGGACGTGGCGTCCGATGTCGCAGACGGCTCAGCTCGACAGGGCGCGCCCGTCTCCACCCCGTACGCGTCCGGCAGACACGCGGGCGGCCCACCCGGTCGATCGGGTGGGCCGCCGGCGTCGTGCGGTCGGAGTCGGGGATCACCCGATCAACGAGCGGGCCGCCGCCAGCACGTCGGCCTCGCCCAGCAGCACCTGGTCGGCGGCCGGGCCCAGGGGGACGTAGCTGTCGACGCTGTTGACGCGGGAGATGCGGCCGGTGAAGCCGCCGTCGACCAGGGCGGCCACCACCGCCTCGGCGACGCCGCCGCTGGCGCGGCTCTCGTCGACGACGAGGACCCGCGAGACCCCGGCGAGCGCGGCCCGCAGGCTCGCCGCCGGCAGCGGCGACAGCCACTGCAGGTCGACGACCCGGGTGCTGACCTGCCGTTCCCGGGCCAGCGTCCCGGCCACCCGGAGGCTCATCGGGACGCCGTTGCCGAAGGTGACCATCGCCAGGTCCGTGCCCTCGCACACCGTCCGCACCTGGCCGAGCGGGTTCTCCGTCGCCGCCCAGTCCGCCGGCTCCGGATACTCGGCGAGCCAGCCGCCGTCGCCGTCGGCGTGCAGGTCACGCCGGTGGTAGAGCGCGATCGGTTCCAGGAAGACACACACCCGCCCCTCCTGCTCGGCCAGGGCGAGACACTGGCGCAGCAGGGCGGGGGCGGTGGCCGGGTGGGACGCGACCGCGAAGGCCAGGCCGGGGATGTCCCGCAGCACCGCCACCGAGTTGTCGTTGTGGAAGTGCCCGCCGAACCCCTTCTGGTAGGCCAGGCCGGCGATCCGCACGACCATGCCGTTGGAGTACTGCCCGTTGGAGAAGAAGCGCAGTGAGGCGGCCTCGCCGCGCAGCTGGTCCTCGGCGTTGTGCAGGTAGGCCAGGTACTGGATCTCCGGGATCGGCAGCGTGCCGGCCAGGGCCCCGCCGAGCGCGACCCCGAGGATGGTCTGTTCGTCGAGGAGCGTGTCGAAGACCCGGTTCGCCCCGAATGCCTTCCGCAGCCCCCGGGTGACGCCGTAGACGCCGCCCTTGCGCGCCACGTCCTCGCCGAAGACCTGGGCCTGCGGCCAGGTCAGCAGCGCGTCGTGCAGGGCGGCGTTGATCGACTGGGCCAGGGTGAGCGGGCCGCGGGACTCGGGGGGCCTGCCACCGAACACCCTCTCCCGCCCGGTGCCGGCGCGGCGCGCGGCGGCGCTGACCGGGCCCACCCGGCGGGCGGTCAGGGGCGCGGTCACCGCCGCCGGGTCGTCCAGCCGCCCGACCCGGCCCAGCATGAGCCGGGCCTGGTCCATCACCTGCTTGCGGGAGTGCTCGTAGCGGGTGAGGGTCTCGCCCGGGTCGAGGATCCGGCGCCGCGCGAGCAGGGCCGCGGTCGCCAGGATCGGGTCGCGGGCGTGGTCGGCGAGGATCTCCGCGCGGGTCCGGTAGGCCAGTTCGGCGTCGGAACCGGCGTGGCCCATGAACCGTACGGTGCTCAGGTGCAGCACGGCGGGCCGGCGTCGGGTGCGCACCAGGTGCGTCACCTCTGCCGCGGTGGCCAGCAGGCCGGCGGGATCGGTGCCGTCGGCGTGCGCGTAGTGGATGCCGGGCAGGGCCGACAGCATCCGCCGGACCCAGCCGTGCGGTGAGCGGGTGCTGATCCCGATGCCGTTGTCCTCGCAGACGAACAGCAGCGGCACCGGGATCCCCTGGTGGGCGCTGTAGCCCACCGCGTTCAGGGCGCCGGCCGCGGTGGAGTGGTTGGCCGAGGCGTCGCCGAAGCTGCACACCACCACGGCGTCGGCCGGGTATCCGGTGTCGGCGCCGCCTCGGTCGAGCGCGAACGCCATGCCCATCGCCCGGGGCAGGTGGGAGGCGATCGTCGACGTCTGCGGGATGATGTTCAGCTCCCGGTGGCCGAAGACCTTGTGCCGGCCGCCGGAGATCGGGTCCTGCCGGGACGCCGCCGCCGAGTGCAGCACGTCGGCGATCGGCGTGGCACCGGCGACCTGACCGGCCCGCGCGGCGTAGAAGCCGCCGGAGCGGTAGTGCAGCAGGGCGGGATCGGTCGGTCGCAGCGCCAGCGCCACGGCGGCGTTGCTCTCGTGCCCGCTGGATCCGATGGTGTAGAACCCCTCCTGCTGGGCCTGCAGCCACCGCAGTGCGAGGTCGAGGTGACGGCTCTGGATCTGCGCGTCGAGGTACTCCACCAGCAGGCCGGGGTCGACGTCGACGTCCGGGGAGGTCTCCTCGGGCAGCGGCTGGCCCGCGGACCACTCGGTGAGGCGGCGTACCAGGTGGTCGTCGATGGATTCCACGCGGTTGTGCTCCTTGCGGGTCAGCGACTGGAACGGCCCCGCAGCCGCGGGTCCAGAACGTCGCGAAGGGTGTCGCCCAGCAGGTTGAAACCGAGCACGGCGATCATGATGCATACCCCCGGTACGACCGACGGCCAGATCGACATCTCCATGAAGGACTTGCCGTTGGAGAGCATCGAGCCCCAGGACGGCTGGGGCGGCTGCACACCGAGCCCGAGGTAGCCCAGGGACGCCTCGATCAGGATCGCGTAGGCGATGCTCGTGGTGAACTGCACGGCGATCGGCGCGATCGAGTTGGGCAGGATGTACTTGAGGATGAGCCGGGTGTTGCTGAGCCCGACCGCCTGGCCCGACTCCACGTACGGCTCCCGGCGCACCGACATCGCGGTGCCGCGCACGATCCGGGCGAAGCTGGGGATGAAGACGATGACCAGGGCCAGGACGAGGTTCTCCGTGCCCGGTCCCCGGGCGGCCACGACCGCGAGGGCCAGCAGCAGGGTGGGGAAGGAGAACATGATGTCGGTCGCCGGGGTGATGATCGCGTCGAGTACGCCCCGGTAGAAGCCGGCGAGCAGTCCCAGCAGCACACCGATGGCCCCGGCGCAGGTGACCACGATCAGGCTCACCGTCAGCGAGGTGCGCGCACCGTAGAGGGCCCGGCTGAGCAGGTCGCGCCCAGCCTCGTCGGCGCCGAGCGGGAAGTCGCCACCGGGCGGGGCGAGCCGCTGGTCGGACATCGCGGTCGGGTCGTAGGGGGAGATCAGCGGGGCCAACGCCGCGGCCGCGATCATCAGCACCACGATGACCAGCCCGACCAGGCCGACCTTGTCCCGCGTCATCAACCTCAGCAGGTGGCCGCCGCGGCGGCCGGTCGGCCGCCGGGAGGCGCCCTCCTGCTGCTTGCCGCCGCGTTGGCGGCGGCCGGGAACGGCTTCAGTGACCACTGCGCAACCTCGGATCCAGGTAGGTGTAGAGCAGGTCGACGAGGAGGTTGACCACGACGTAGAAGAAGGCCAGGAAGAGCAGCGTCCCCTGGACGACGGGGTAGTCACGCTGGCTGATCCCGCGGATGACCATGGTGCCGAGCCCCGGCCACGCGAAGACCTGCTCCACGATGACCGTGCCGCCCAGCAGCGCCCCGGCCTGGATGCCCAGGACCGTCACCACCGGGATCAGCGAGTTGCGCAGGGCGTGCCGGACCATGACCCCGCGTTCGCCCAGCCCCTTGGCGCGGGCGGTGCGGACGTAGTCCTGGTTGAGCACCTCCAGCATGCTGGACCGGGTCATCCGCATGCTGATCGCGGCGAGGCTGGCGCCGAGGGTGACCGAGGGGAGGACGAGGTACTTCAGGCTGCCCAGGAAGCCCTCGCCCTCCCCCGCGCCCTGTGACGGCAGCCAGCCCAGCGAGACCGAGAAGATGTACACCAGCAGGATGCCGAGCCAGAAGTTCGGCAGCGACAGCCCGATCAGCGACGCGACCCGGGTGCTGGCGTCGAGCAGGCCGTTGCGCTTGGTGGCGCTGAGCACACCGAGCGGGATGGAGATGAGGATCGAGACCAGCAGCGCCGAGACCGCCAGCAGCAACGTGGACGGGAAGCGCTGCATGATCTCTTCCAGCACCGGCTGGCCGGTGCGCATCGAGGTGCCGAGGTCGCCCTGGACGAGGGCGCCCAACCACCTCACGAACTGCTCGTACACGGGCATGTCCAGCCCGAAGTAGCGGCGCATCTCCGCCTCGATCGCGGGGTCGCCGAAGTCCTGCCCCATGATCGAGCTGATCACGTCGCCAGGGATCATGCGGATCACCAGGAACGAGATCACCGAGATCCCGAACAGGACCGGAACAACCGATATCAGGCGGATCAGCGTGATGCGCAGCATGTCTTGCCTCTTTCGGTCTGGTCAGACTTCGGAACCGGGCGCGCCGGGATCCGAGCTCGCGTCCCAGGCGGACTCCTCGTCGCCGGTGACGGCGATGTCGCGGGCCCACTCGTGCGCGCGCTTGGCGACCCGCAGCACCATCACCGAGCGGCTCTCCATCACCCCGTCGAGGTGGCCCAGCCGCTCCGTCCAGAACCGGCGCATGGCGTTGCTGGAGGCGAAGTAGCCGACGGCGATGACGTCGAACTGCCCGGTCACGTGGTAGACGTACGCGATCTCGGGCATGCCCGCGAGTTTGTCGATGAGCTGTTCTGTGCTGCCCGGCGCGCTCTGGATCTCGAAGAGCGTGTGCACCGGGCGGCCCATGAAGGCGGCGCTGGGGATCGCTGCGAACTGCAGCTGCCCGTCTGTGACCAACCGTTCCATCCGTCGCCGAACCGACCCTTCCGACAGCCCGACCTTGGCGGCCAGCGCCACGTTCGTCTGCCGGGGGTCCTGGACGAGTTCCCGGATGATGCTGCGATCTTTTTCGATCGAGCTCTTGGATGCCAACGTTGCTCCAACTTCAATCGGTGACGGTTTTCGTCGCTCCCGGGAGCCTAGACGACGAACATCGTCTGTGCAACACTCCTGGTTGACGAATGGCGACGTTGAGGCGTCCAGACTGCGGGGTGGGTTCGATGGCCTTGTTGGAGGTGCGGGACCTGCGTACCGAATTCCGTGCGGCACGCGGTTCGGTGACGGCAGTCGACGGGGTGTCCTTCACCGTCGACGCGGGCGAGACGGTGGCACTGGTGGGCGAGTCCGGCTGCGGAAAGTCGGCCACCGCGCAGTCCATCATGGGCCTGATCGTGCCGCCGGCCGGTCAGGTGACCGGCGGACAGGTGCTCTTCGAGGGCAGGGACCTGGTGCGCCTGCGCCCTCGCGAGCTGCGGGCCGTCCGCGGCAAGGGCATTTCCATGATCTTCCAGGACCCGATGACCTCGCTGAACCCGGTGTTGACCGTGGGGAGGCAGCTCACCGAGACCCTGGAGCTGCACCTGGGACTGAGCCGCCGCGCCGCGCGGGCGCGGGCCGTCGAGTTGCTGGAGATGGTCCGCATCCCGGCCGCGGAGACCCGGCTGAGCTCCTATCCGCACCAACTCTCCGGCGGCATGCGGCAACGCGTGATGATCGCGATGGCGCTCTCCTGCCAGCCCCGGCTGATCCTCGCCGACGAGATCACCACCGCGCTCGACGTCACCATCCAGGCGCAGATCCTGGAGCTGCTGCGGGAGCTGGCCCGGGAGACCCGCACCGCCGTCCTGCTCATCACCCACGACCTCGGGGTGGTGGCCGGCATGGCGGAACGGGTCAACGTGATGTACGCCGGGCAGATCGTGGAGCGGGCCGAGACGGTCGACCTGTTCCACCGCCCGCAGATGCCCTACACCTGGGGGCTGCTGGGGTCGGTGCCCCGGCTGGACCTCGTCCGGGGCGGCAAGCTACGCCCGATCGCCGGCCGCCCACCGGAGCTGTCGGAGATGCCCCCCGGCTGCCGGTTCGCGCCCCGCTGCGCGCACGTGCGGGAGACGTGCCAGGGCGGCACACCCGACCTCATCACGACGTGGGAGACGCCGGACCGGGGCCAGTTGACCCGCTGCTGGGGCATGCGGCCCGAAAGCGAGGGCGGCTGGCTCTCCACCGAGGACCGTCACCCCTACCTCTCGACAGAGGAGAACCGATGACCGAGTCCCCTGTCGCCGCCTCCGAGCACCCCCTGCTGCGGGTGCGCGACCTGGCGGTCGACTTCAAGGTGCCCGCGCGCGGCAAGCTGCGACCGGCCCGCCTGCGTGCCGTGTCCGGCGTGGACCTCGACGTCCGGCGGGGCGAGATCATCGGTGTGGTGGGCGAGTCCGGCTGCGGCAAGTCCACCACCGGGCGCGCCATCCTCCAGCTCATCAAGCCCACCCACGGAACGGTGGCCTTCGACGGCACGGAGCTGACCACCCTGAGCCGGGGCCGGATGCGGGCGATGCGCCGTCGGATGCAGATGATCTTCCAGGACCCGTACGCCTCGCTGAACCCGCGCATGACCATCGGCGAGCTCATCGAGGAGCCGTTGCTGGTGCACGCGGACCTCTCCGCCGCCGGACGGCGGGCCAAGGCGGTGGACACCATGCAGCTGGTGGGGCTCAGCGAACAGTGGCACGACCGCTATCCGCACGAGTTCTCCGGCGGCCAGCGCCAACGGGTGGGCATCGCGCGAGCCCTGGTCAGCAACCCGGACTTCATCGTCGCCGACGAGCCGGTCTCCGCGTTGGACGTCTCGGTCCAGGCCCAGATCGTCAACCTGCTCGAGCAGTTGCAGGAGGAGCTGGGCCTGACGATGATGTTCATCGCCCACGACCTGGCCGTCGTGCGGCACCTCTGCGACCGCATCGCCGTGATGTACCTCGGCACCGTCGTCGAGGTGGGCGAGTGCGAGGACATGTACCGCCGCCCGCAGCACCCCTACACCAAGGCGCTGCTGTCGGCGGTGCCGATTCCCGACCCGCTGGTCGAGACCGAGCGCAAGCGCGTCATCCTCACCGGCGACGTGCCGAGCCCGCTGAGCCCGCCCAGCGGATGTCGCTTCCGCACCCGGTGCTGGAAGGCGCAGGAGATCTGCGCGGTGCAGGAGCCGGTGCTCGCCACGGCCGCCGGCAGCGGCCACCAGGTCGCCTGCCACTTCCCGGAGGACCCCGGCCCGCTGGACCAGCCCCTCGCCGCCGCGGTGGGTGGCCGATGAGCACGACCGTGCATCTCAATCTCGTCGACGGCGAGTGGGTCGACGGGGAACGCCGGCCGAACGGCAACCCCGCGCGCCCCGGCGAGGTCGTCAGCGAGTACGCGGTGGCCGGCCGGGACACCGCCCGCGCGGCGATCGAGGCCGCCCGCCGGGCGCAGCCCGGCTGGGCCAGCCAGCCCGTCGGGTTCCGGATGGAGATCCTGGACCACATCGGCACCACCATCCTGCGACGGACCGAGGAGCTCGCGGTCCTGCTCTCGCGGGAGGAGGGCAAGCTGCTCGGCGAGGCGCGCGGCGAGGTCACCCGGGCCGGCCAGACCTTCCGCTACTACGCCCACCAGCTGCTGCAGCCGCAGGGCGAGGTCTACTCGTCCACCCGGCCCGGCGTCCACGCCGAGGTCCGGCGCCGACCGCTGGGCGTGGTCGGAATCATCACGCCGTGGAACTACCCCCTCGCCATCCCGGCGTGGAAGGTCGCGCCCGCACTCGCCTACGGCAACGCGGTCGTGCTCAAGCCGGCCGAACTGGTCACCGCCTCGGCCGGGGAACTCGCCCGGATCATCGCCGGGTCCGCGCTGCCGCCCGGCGTGTTCAACCTCGTCATGGGCGCCGGCCGGGTGGTCGGCGAGGAGCTGCTGACCTCGACCGGGGTCGACGGCGTCTCCTTCACCGGAGGCACCGGCACCGGCCGCCACGTGGCACAGCAGTGCCTCGCCCACGGCAACAAGCGGTTCCAGCTGGAGATGGGCGGCAAGAACCCGCTCGTGGTGCTCGACGACGCCGATCTGGAGGTCGCCGTGCGCTGCGCCCTGGACGGCAGCTTCTTCAGCAGCGGCCAGCGCTGCACGGCGTCGAGCCGGCTGATCGTGCAGGCGGGCATCCACGACCGGTTCGTCGAGACGCTGGCGGCGGCGGCCCGGGCGCTGCGGGTCGGTGATCCGCTCGACCCGCACAGTGAGCTGGGCCCGGTGGTGAGCCCCGAGCAGCTCGCCCAGAACCTCGACTACGTCCGGATCGGCCGCGACGAGGGCGCGACCGTGGTGGCCGGCGGGACGCACCGCCCGGACGAGGGACAGTTCATGCGACCCACCCTCTTCGCCGACGCGCGCAACGACATGCGGCTGGCCCGCGAGGAGATCTTCGGCCCGGTCTCCTGCGTGATCAGGGTCGACGACCTCGACGAGGCGATCAGCGTGGCCGGCGACACCGACTACGGGCTCTCGGCCGGCATCGTGACCACGTCGCTGTCGGCGGCCGAGCGGTTCAAACGGGACGCCCGCGCCGGCATCGTCTCGGTCAACCTGCCCACCGCCGGCACCGAGCTGCACCTGCCCTTCGGCGGCACCGGCGCCTCCAACCACGGTCCCCGCGAGCAGGGCGGCTACGCGCGGGACTTCTACTGCGTGCCGGTGACCTGCTACACCGGCTGGTGAGGACGCCATGACACCGAAGATCCTGCTCACCGAGCCCATCGCCGCGGCCGGCATGGAGCTGCTGCGGGCGGCGGGCGAGGTGCACGTCGCCCACGCCACCGACCCGGCGACCCTCGCCGCCGGGCCGCTGACCACCGCCGACGCCCTCGTGGTGCGCTCCTCGCCGGTGACGGCCGGCATGCTGGAAGCCGGCCGGCAGCTCAGGGTCGTCGGCCGCCACGGCGCCGGGCTGGACGGCATCGACCTCGCCGCGGCCGACCGCCTGGGCATCGAGGTGGTCAGCACGCCGGGCGCCAACGCCGAGTCGGTGGCCGAGTTCGTCGTCCTGGCCGCCCTCACCCTCGCCCGGCAGACGCCGTCGGCCACCGCGGCGTTGACCCGGGGCGCCTTCCCGGCCGGTCGGTCGCTGCCGTCCGCGGTCGTCGCGGCCGGGCTGACCGGGACCATGCTGGCCGGCCGCACCCTGGGTCTGGTCGGGCTCGGCGCGATCGGCCGGGGCGTCGCGGTCCGCGCCCAGGCAATGGGCATGAACGTGATCGGGTACGACGTCGCCACGACCACCCCGCCGCCGGGAGTACGCCTCGTCGCGCTGGACGACCTGCTGCGCGAGGCCGACGTGGTGAGCCTGCACGTGCCCCAGACCCCGCAGACCACCGGGCTCGTCGGCGCCGCCGCGCTCGGCCGGATGCGGCCGGACGCCCTGCTGGTCAACACCGCGCGCGCCGGGATCGTGGACAGCCGGGCCGTGCTCGCCGCGCTCGACGCCGGGCGGCTGCGGGGCTACGCGGTGGACGTCTTCGCGCCCGAACCGCCCGACCCCGACGACCCGCTCCTGCACCATCCGAGGGTCTTCGCCACCCCGCACATGGCGGCGATGACCCACGACGCGCTGGACGCGATGGCGGTCGCCGTCGCGCGTGGCGTGCTCGCGCACCTGTAAGCCCTGGGAGGAACGAACCGTGACCCTGTCCACCCCCGCGCCCGCGCTCGCGTACTTCGGCGTCGACGCGCTGATCGACGACGACACCCGAGAACTCCAGGCCGCCGTCCGTGGCTTCGTCGACCGACGGATCCGCCCGGAGATCGCCACCTGGTACGACGAGGGCCGCCTGCCCGTCCGGGACCTGGCCCTCGAACTCGGCGAGCTCGGCGTGCTCGGCATGCACCTGCGGGGCTACGGCTGCGCCGGCACCTCCGCCGTCGCGTACGGGCTGGCCTGCTTCGAGCTGGAGGCGGGCGACTCGGGGCTGCGCTCCCTGGTCTCGGTGCAGGGCTCGCTCGCCATGTACGCCATCTGGCGCTTCGGCTCGGAGGAGCAGAAGCAGCAGTGGCTGCCCCGGATGGCCGCCGGCGAGGCGATCGGCTGCTTCGGCCTGACCGAACCGGACTTCGGCTCCGATCCGGCCGGCATGCGGACCAGGGCCCGCCGCGACGGGGACGACTGGGTGCTCAACGGCACCAAGATGTGGATCACCAACGGCTCCGTCGCGGACGTCGCCGTGGTCTGGGCCCGCACCGACGAGGGCGTCCGCGGCTTCCTCGTCCCCGCCGGCACCCCGGGCTTCACCGCCCCGGAGATCAAGCGCAAGCTCTCGCTGCGCGCCTCGGTGACCTCGGAACTCGTCCTCGACGACGTGCGGCTGCCCGCCGACGCGATGCTGCCGGAGGCCGCCGGCCTGTCCGGGCCGCTGACGTGTCTCAACGAGGCCCGCTTCGGCATCGTCTTCGGGGCGCTCGGCGCGGCCCACGACTGCCTGGAGACGACGGTCGCGTACGCCCGCAGCCGGCAGATCTTCGACAAGCCGCTGGCCGCGTACCAGGCCACCCAGCTCAAGCTCGCCGACATGGGGCTGGAGCTGGGCAAGGGGATGCTGCTGGCGTTGCACCTCGGCGCGATGAAGGACGCCGGCACCCTCGACCACCGGCAGATCAGCCTGGGCAAGCTCAACAGCGTGCGGGAGTCCATCGCCATCGCCCGGGAGTGCCGGTCCATCCTCGGCGCGGCCGGGATCACCCTCGACTACCCGGTCATCCGGCACTCGGCCAACCTCGAATCCGTCCTCACCTACGAGGGCACGTCCGAGGTGCACCAGCTCATCATCGGACAGGTGCTGACCGGCCACGCCGCCTTCAAGTGAGCCGGACGGGCCCTGGCCGGCGCGGGGGTGTCAGCCGCCCGCGGGCTCGGCCGAGGAGCGGGCCACGGGCAGGTCGAAGTACGTGTCCGGCCAGGGTTCGTCGCGGTAGCGGTAGTGCCACCACTCGCGGTCGTAGTTGACGAAGCCGCCGTCGGTCATCAGCTGCCGCAGCAGCCGCCGGTTGTCCCGGGCCACGCCGGTGACCCGGGGCGAGTCGGTGTGCGCGAGCGGGTCGAAGCAGTCGAAGCCGGTGCCCATGTCGACGCCGTTGTCGGCGAACCGCTGCCCCCGGGGGGCGGTGCAGGAGACCAGGGGCTGGCCCGGCGCGTACGGGGGCTGGGTGGGGGTCGGCACGTCGACCAGGGTCAGGTCGAGCGTGCTGCCCCGGCTGTGGGCGGTGGGGGCGCCGATGTACCCCTCGTCGAACAGCTTCGACTTCGCCACCCGGGGATAGAACTCGGCCTTCATCTGCTGCTCGCCCGGCCGCCCGGCCCAGCCGACGAAGTCGTCGGCGGCCCGCCGGGGGCGGTAGCAGTCGTACACCTTCAGGCTGCGGCCCCGGGCGAGGGCGGCGTCCTGCACCCGGCGCAGCGCCTCGGCGGCCCGGCGGGTGAGCAGGCAGAGCGGTTCGGAATAGCCGGCGACCGGTCGCCCGACGAAGTTGTGCGCGCCGGCGTACCGGATGTCGGTCCGGATGCGCGGGTCGACGTCGGTGAGGACGACGAGGCCCGGCCCGCGCGGCCTCGTCGCCGGGGCGGACGCCGGCGACGCCGGGGCGGACGGTGCCGGCGCGGCCGGTGGTGACGGCGACGGCGCGGGTCGGGTGCAGCCGGGCGCGAGCGCCACGATCACGACGGCCGCCGCGACGGCCCGCCCACGGGCGGTCGCGGCGCCCGGGGCTCGCCGGCGGATGGGCACTGGCCTGGCCACGCCCCCTGTCTATCAGGCTACGGGCCGTCGGGCGCCCGCTCCGGCGACAGGTGTACGCGCAGGAAGCGCAGCGCCGCCTCGTCGTCGTCGATCCCGCCCGCCTCGTGGCCGTTGTACCGCCAGACCGACAACTCCGTCGGCCCCCGGCAGGCGTTGACGGCGGCGAAGACGGTCGACGGCGGCACGATCTCGTCCATCAGCGCGACGGAGAAGCGCACCGGCTGGTGGCACCGGCGGGCGAAGTTCACCCCGTCGACGTACGCCAGGGTGGCCAGCACCCGCTCCTCGGCGTGCCGGTGCACGGCCAGGTAGTCGCGGATCTCGCCGTAGGGCCGGGCGTCGGTGAGCGCGATCCCGCGCGGCATGTCGCACAGGAACGGCACGGCGGCCACCACGGCCCGCAGGTCGGGCACCAGGGCGCCGACGGCGAGCGCCGCCCCGCCGCCCTGGCTGTGCCCGAGGACCGCGACCCGCGCCGGGTCGACCGCCGGCAGGGCCCGGGCCGCGTCCACCGCCCGCACCGCGTCGGTGAGGAACCGCCGGTAGTAGTACGTGCGCGGGTCCGCCACGCCCCGGGTGACCACCCCGGGCGCCTCGGGGCCGGCGGCGGCCGGATCCGGGGTGTCCCCCCGGGTCCAGCCCGCCCCCTGCCCCCGGGTGTCCATCTGCAGGTGCGCGAAGCCGGCCGAGGCCCACAGCAGGTTCTCCAGCGGGTGGCCCCGGCCGCCGCCGTAGCCGGCGTACTGGACGATCGTGGGCAGGGGCGGCTCGGCGTCGCGCGGCAGCCGCAGCCAGCCCCGCACCGGCTGCCCGGCGAACCCGGGGAAGGTCACGTCGAGGACGTCGATCGTCGTCAGCCCGGTCTGCACCGGCTCGGCGCGCACCGGCCAGCCGCACTGGCGTGACTCGGCGAGCGTGTCCGCCCAGAACCGGTCGAAGTCCGCCGGCTCGCGCACCCCGCCGCGGTACGCCCGCAACTGCTCCTCGGGCAGGTCGGTGAGGGCCATCGCTCAGCCGGCCGACGGTGTGACGGCGAAGCGGGGGTGCAGCCGCCGGGTGTGGTCGACGTGCCGGGCGGGGCCGCGCAGCGCGACCGCCGCCACGAGCCGGTGGTCGGTGCTGGACGCCGCGAGCCGCAGCTCCAGCGCCCCCGGCTCGACGACGCGCCGCCCGTCGCGCCCGGTGAACGAGAACAGGTCGGCCGGCAGGGCCAGGTCGATCCGGCAGGCCGCGCCCGCCTCCAGCGGCACCCGGAGGTAGCCGACCAGCCGCTGCACCGGCTGGACCACCGAGGCCACCGGGTCGTGGGCGTACACCTGCACCACCTCGCTGCCCCACCGGGAGCCGGTGTTGCGCACCGTGAAGTGCAGCCGCAGCTCCCCGTCGGTCGCCGCGACCGGCTCGTCGACCACCAGGCCCGACCAGTCGAACGTGGTGTAGCCCAGGCCGTGCCCGAAGCCGTACGCCGGCGTCGGGTCGACGTTGGAGACGTCGCTGGCGTGGCCCAGCCGGGCCGACAGGTAGGTGGTCGGCTGCGCGCCCGGCCCCCGGGGCACGCTGACCGGCAGCCGCCCCTGCGGGGCGACCCGGCCGCTGAGCACGCCGGCGATGGCCGGGGTGCCCTCCTCGCCGGGGAAGAACGACTGCACGATCGCCGCCGCGTCGGTCACCGCCCGGCCCAGCGCGTACGGCCGCCCGGCGAGCAGCGTCACCACCACGGGCGTACCGGTGTCCAGCAGCGCGTCGAGCAGGTGCTGCTGCGCCCCGGGCAGGGCCAGCGACTCGGCGTCGCAGCCCTCCCCGCTGGTGCCCCGCCCGAACAGGCCCGCCCGGTCGCCGAGCGCGGCGACCACCACGTCCGCGCCCCGCGCCGCCGCGACCGCCGCCGCCACCCCGCCGGTGTCGTCGCCGTCGACGCAGACGCCGGCCTCGGTGACCACGACGCTGTCGGCGAACTCGGCGCGCAGCGCCGCCGCCAGGGTGGGCAGCGCGATGCCGACGGGCACCTCGGGGTGCCGGGAGCCGACGTGGGCGGGGAACGAGTAGCAGCCCAGCACCGCCGTGGGGCTCTCCGCCTGCGGGCCGACCAGCGCGATCCGGGCCGGCCGGTGCAGCGGCAGGGTGCCGTCGTTGGCCAGCAGCACCACGGCGCGCTCGGCGACCTCGCGGGCCAGCGCCCGGTTGGCGGGCGGGTCCAGGTCGACGGTGCCGCGCAGCGCGTCCGGGTCGGAGAGGTCGGCGCCGGCCAGCGCGGCCGGCACCGGGCTCCAGTCGGCGTCGAGCAGGCCGAGCTGCGCCTTCTGCGTCAGCACCCGACGGACCGCCCGGTCGATCAGTGCCTCCGGCACCGCGCCGGCCGCGAGCGCCTCGCGCAGCGGCTCGCCGAACGTCTTCACCGTCGGCAGCTCGACGTCCACGCCCGCGGCGAGGGCGGCGCCGGCCGCCTCCGCCCAGCTGCCGGCCACCCCGTGCAGGGTACGCAGGAAGGCGATGCCGAAGTAGTCGGCCACGACGGTGCCCGGGAAGCCCCAGGCGTCGCGGAGCAGGCCGGTCAGCAGGTCCTCGTCGGCCGCCGAGGGAATCCCGTCGGTGTCGGTGTAAGCGTGCATCACCGACCGCGCGCCGCCCTCGCGCACCGCCATCTCGAACGGCGGGAGGATCACGTCCGCGCGCTCGCGGGGGCCCATCGGCACCGGCGCCAGGTTGCGCCCGCCCCGGGAGGCGGAGTAGCCGGCGAAGTGCTTCAGGGTGGCCACCACGCCGGCGGACTCCAGGCCCCGCACGTACGCGGTGGCGATGGTGCCCACCAGGTAGGGATCCTCGCCGATCGTCTCCTCCACCCGCCCCCAGCGCGCGTCGCGCACCACGTCGAGCACCGGGGCCAGCCCCTGGTGCACGCCGACGCGGCGCAGGTCGGCGCCGATGGCGGCGGCCATCCGCCCGATCAGCTCCGGGTCGAAGGTGGCGCCCCAGGAGAGCGGCACCGGGTACGCGGTGGCGCCCCAGGCGGCGAAGCCGGCCAGGCACTCCTCGTGCGCCATCGCCGGGATGCCGAACCGGTTCGCGGCGGCGATCCGCTGCTGGGTCCGCAGCAGGGACAGCGCCCCGAGCGCGGGGTCGACCGGGGCGGTGCCGAACGGACGGGTCAGCTGGCCGAGGCCGGCGTCCAGCAGGTCGGCCAGGTCGACCGGTTCCTCCATCTCGTGCTGGTACGGCGCGACCTCTCCCCCGTCGGCGGCGGCGCCGACCCAGACACCGTAGAGCTGTGCCACCTTCTCGGGCAGGGTCATCGCGGCGACCAGGGCGTCCACCCTGGTCGCCAGGTCGAGGGTCGGGTCGGTCCAGATCGCGGTGCCGGTGGCGATGTCGAGGGTCACGTTGTCGGTCACTTCCCTCCGACGCCCATCAGCCCCTGCACCAGGGCCCGCCGGGCGAACAGATAGACGAGCAGGACGGGCACCATCGACAGCACGACCGCGGCGAGCAGGCCGGGAATGTTGATCCCGTACTGCGTCTGGAAGTTGTAGAGGCCGAGGGTGATCACCTTGGTGGAGTCGGACTGGGTGAGGATCAGCGGGAACAGGAAGCCGTTCCACGCCTGCAGGGCGGAGAAGACCGCGATGGTGGCGATCCCGCCGCGCGACAGCGGCAGCACCAGTTGGCGGAACACCCGCGCCGGGCTGGCGCCGTCGATGGCCATCGCCTCGTACAGCTCCGCGGTGATGTCCCGCATGACGCCGCTGAGGATCAGCGCGCACACCGGCAGGCAGAAGGCGGCGGTGGGCAGGATGACGCCGACGAGGTTGTCGTAGAGCCCCGCCTTGCTGATCAGGTAGAAGATCGGCACGATGACCGCCTGCGCCGGAATCGCCAGGCCCAGCAGGAACAGCCGGAACACCCCGGAGGTGAGCCGGCTGCGGCTGCGCACGATGGCGTACGCCAGCGGCGGCACGAGCAGCAGCACGATGGCCACCACGCTCGCGGTCACCACCAGGGTGTTGACCAGGTAGCGGCCGAAGCCCTCGTCGAAGGCGCCGGTGTAGTTGTCCAGGGTGAAGGTGTCGGGCAGGGCGAGCGGGCCGTTGCGGCCGTACCCCTCGCGGGTCTGCACGGTGATCGCCAGCATGACGTAGATCGGCAGGCCGACCAGGAGCAGCCAGGCCACGGCGCCGATCCCGGCGAGCCAGTTCGGGCGGTGCCGCTTCACAGTCCCTCCATGGTGGAGCGCATCCGGTCGTAGCCGGAGACCCGGACCACGATCAGCGAGATGAGGGTGGCGACGACGACGAGGAGCAGGGCGATGGCCGCGCCGGCGCCGAAGTCGAAGCTGCGGAACGCCTGCTCGTACATGTGGTAGGCGGTGATGGTGGTGTCGGTGCCCGGGCCGCCCTGGGTGAGGATCAGCACGGTGTCGAACGTGGTCAGCCCGCCGACGACCATGAGGACCACCGAGGTGATCATGGCGTTGCGCAGTTGCGGCAGGGTGACGTGGCGGAACTGTCCCCACCGGCCGGCGCCGTCGACCTCGGCGGCCTGGTAGAGCACCGCCGGCACGGCGCGGGCCGCGCCCTGGTAGATCAGCGCGTGGAACGGAATGAACTGCCAGCTGCCGACGAAGACCAGGACGGCGATCGCGCCCGTCCGGCTGCCGAAGAGGTTGCCGTCGCCGAACAGCCACGGGGCCTGGCCGGGCACCCCGAAGTTCGGGTCGAGCAGCGCCCGCCACAGCACCGACACGGCGGTCGCCGACAGCAGCAGCGGGAGGAAGAAGATGGCGGACAGCACGGCGCGGTTGCGCTGCGGCCCGGCCGCCCACACGCCGATCAGCAGGCTCAGCGGCGTCTGCACCAGCACGCCGAGGGCGGTGAGCAGGACGCTCAGCCACAGACTGTTGATCATGACGGGATCGCGGACGAGCCGCTGCCAGTTCTCCAGCCCGACGTACTCCGGGGAGCCGAGGCCCGCCCAGCTGGTGAAGCTGAGCACGACCACGAGGACCAGCGGGACGAGCGCGAAGAGCCCGAAGAACAGGGTGGCGGGGAGGGCCCAGGCGAAGCCCGGGCGGCTGACTGTGTGGCCGCCCGGGCGTCGTCGGGCCCGTCGCTGCTCCGTCACGGTGGGGGCGGCGAGGGTGGTGGTGGACATGGTCGCGCTCAGCCCGCCTGCAGGGACTGCATCGCCTTGATGAAGCCGGCGGCGTCCATCCGGCCGTTGCAGTACTGCTGCACGGCCTGGTGGATGGTCGTCGTCGCGGCCGGCGGGTACGCCTGGTCCCAGGAGAGCTGGAAGTTCGGGGCCTCCTTGACCAGGGTGAACTGGTACTTCAGGTAGTCCGGGTTGGTGGCGCCGTCGAGGAACTTCTCGGTGTTGGTGGTGGTCGGCAGGTTGCCGATGGCGAGCTGCGCCTGGACGAACTCGTCGGAGTACTGGAGCTTGAGGAACTCGGCCACCGCCTCCGGGTGCCGGGTCTTCTTCAGCACCGAGTAGAAGTTGTTGGTGTTGCCGACGACGTTGCGCGGGTCGCCCTTGCCGCCCGGGACGCTCGGGAAGGCGCTCCAGCCGAGGCCCTCGGCGGCGAACGTCGGGTTGGCGTCGTGGTGGGTCGAGTAGTTCCAGGAGCCCATCAGCTCGAAGCCGGCCTTGCCGCTGGACAGCAGCGCGGGCGAGCCGCCGTCGGTGAACTTGACCGAGTCGAAGTTGGTGCCGAACGCGCCCGCGTCGGTCAGCTGCCGCAGCAGTTCCAGGGCGCGGCGGCTCTCCGGGCTCTCCCAGGCGCCCTTGTCGCCGCCGAGGGCCTTGGCGAACAGCTCGGGGCCGGCCACCCGGTCGTAGAGGTACTGGTACCACATCTGGGTCGGCCACTGGTCGCCGCCGCCGAGGGCGATCGGCGTGATCCCCTTGCCCTTGAGCGTCTTCACGGCGGCCAGCAGGTCGTCCCACGTCTTCGGCGGGGTGATGCCGGCGTCGGCGAGGACCTTCTTGTTGTGGAACAGCAGCACCGGCTGGGTGCCGCGCATCGGCACCCCGTACGCCTTGCCGTCGACCGTGGCGGTGTTGAAGACCGACGGCAGGAAGTTCGCCTTCAGCCCCGGATCCTTGGCGATCATGTCGTCCAACGGCAGCAGCAGGTCGGCCTTGACGAACGGGGCGATGCTGCCGCCGCCCCAGTTGAAGAAGACGTCCGGCGCCTGCTTGGTGTTGATGATGGTCTGGAGCTTCGTCTGGTAGTCGGCACCGGGGATGGTGTCCAGCACCGCCTTGACCTTCGACGTCTTGTTGAACGTCTCGACGAGCTGTTTCTCGACCTTGTTGGTGGCGTCGCCGTAGACCAGGATGCGGATCTCGTCTCCGCCGGCGGCCGAGTCACCGTCGCCGCAGGCGGTCAGTGGCAGCGCCAGCGCTAGGGCGGCGCCGAGCGCGACGACCCGGGCGAGCCGCGTGCGTACAGTCATGATCGACCTCTCGTGGTGGGGGTGTGGTGGGGGACGTCGCCGCCGGCGCGACGACCGAAAGGCGTCCGACAAGTTTCCGGAATACTTCCGTAACTCGTCCGAACGCTAGAACCGACCTGCCGTGTCGTCAACCCCCGATCGTGGGGCAAGATGGGCCGGTGGAGCGGCCCCGCCGTTCCGGACGTTTTTCGGTGGTGACGGGTACGGTCGGTCTTCCGACCGGTGAAGGAGACGCGGGTGGACGGCGACGACGGGCGCAGGATCACCATCACCGCTATCGCGCGGGAGGCCGGGGTCTCGGTGCCGACCGTGTCGCGGGTGCTCAACGGGCGCTCGGACGTGGCCCCCGACACCCGCGAGCGGGTGGAGGAGCTGCTGCGCCACCACGGCTACCAACGCCGCGGCAGCCGCACGGTGAGCCGCGCCGGCCTGGTGGACCTGGTCTTCAACGACCTCGACAGCCCCTGGGCGGTGGAGATCATCCGGGGGGTCGAGGACGTCGGGCACGGCGCGGGCGTCGGCACCGTGGTCTCCGCGATACACCGCCAGTCCACCGCCGCCCGGCAGTGGTTGCAGAACCTGCGGGCCCGCGCGACCGACGGTGTCATCTTCGTGACCTCGCACCTGAGCCCGCCGCTGCACGCGCAGCTGCGCCGCCTCAACGTGCCCGTGGTCGTCGTCGACCCGGCCGGCGTGCCCGCCACCGACGTGCCCACCATCGGGGCCACCAACTGGGCCGGCGGGCTCGCCGCGACCGAGCACCTGCTCTCGCTCGGGCACCGGCGGATCGGCTTCGTCGCCGGGCCGACGCACCTGCTGTGCAGCCGGGCCCGCCTCGACGGCCACCGGGCCGCGCTGGAGGCGGCCGGGGCGCCGGTGGAGGACCGGCTGGTGCACCCCGGCGACTTCTACCACGCCTCGGGCTTCGCCGCCGGGACGGCGCTGCTCGACCTCGACGACCCGCCGACGGCCATCTTCGCGGCCAGCGACCAGATGGCCTTCGGCGTCTACGAGGCCGTACGGCGCCGGGGCCTGCGGATCCCCGGCGACGTCAGCGTGGTGGGCTTCGACGACCTGCCCGAGGCCCGCTGGGCCTCACCGCCGCTGACCACCGTCCGGCAGCCGCTGGTGGAGATGGGTCGCCTGGCCGCCCGGACCGTGCTGCGGCTGGCGCAGGGCGAGGGCATCGACTCCCCCCGGGTGGAACTCGCCACCAACCTGGTCGTCCGGGACAGCACGGCCCCGCCGCGCCGGCCCTGACGGCCGGCGCGCCGCCCGGCGCCGGCGCTCCCGGTGCGGTTCCGGAAGTTCCGGCCGCTGGCCGCTCCCGCTACCGCCGCTCCCCCACCGCCCGGGGCCGCCGGGAAGTTCCGGTACGACCGCCCCGGGCGGCGGGAGTCGGCGTGGGCGGCGGCGCGCCCTCGGCGTCGACGGCGACGGCGTCAGCGGTGCTGGTGATGCCGGACCGCCCGCCGGATGTCCACCGGCAGGGCGGGCGCGCCGTCGACCGGCGCGGGGTCCTCGGCGGTGGGGGCGATGCCGCCGGCGGCGATCCGGTCGAGGGTGGCCAGCCCGGCGGCGTCGATCGAGCCGAAGACCGTGTAGTGGGGGCGCAGCGCCGAGTCCGACTGGACCAGGAAGAACTGGCTGCCGTTGGTGTCGGGGCCCGCGTTGGCCATGGCGAGGGTGCCCCGGGCGTAGAGCCGGCGCACGCCGGTCGGGTCGGTCGGCGCCGGCGGCAGGTCGGTGGGCAGCTCGTCGGCGTAGCGGTAGCCGGGACCGCCGGAGCCGGTGCCGGACGGGTCACCGCACTGCAGCACCTTCAGCGTCGGGTACGCGGTGAGCCGGTGGCAGGAGGTCCGGTCGTAGAAGCGGTGGCGCACCAGGTGCAGGAAGCTCTGCACGGTGCAGGGGGCTGCCTCCCGGTCGAGGGTCAGCCCGATCGGCCCCTGGTTGGTCCGCAACGTGACCCGCACGGTGCCCCGGTCGGGGGTGCGCCTCGGGTCGGGCGGCAGCGGGACCGGGCGGGCGGCCGGGTCCTCGGGCGTCTCCGCGTACGCGCACGGGCCGGGCGTGACCCGGGGCTCGGCGGAGGTGTCGGCCGGAGACCCGCCGGGCGCGGCGACCGCGGCGGCGCCGCCACCGGTGACCAACGCGCCCGCGATCAGGGCCACCCCGGCGAGGCGGGTCAGCGTACGGGCCGGCCGTCGGCGTGCCTCGGTCGGCGGTGGGACGGGGTGCGGTCGGGGTTCGCTCGACACGGGGGGTCCTCCCTGGACTCGTGGCGCCAGAAAGACCGGAGTCTATGGATCCCGTCGTCGCTTGTCGATCCGCCTCGCCCCTGCCGCGGGGCGGAGGCGCCCTGCCCTACCCGCGCCGCACCGCCCGGCGGCGCCAGAGCAGCGCGGTCCCCAGCAGCGCGACCGCCGACGCGACGAGCGCGGCCACGGGCCACCGTGCGACCAGCCCGTCCTCGATCGGGCCGCTGGCCGCCGCCGGGCGCGGCTCGCCGGTGGCCGCCAGCGCGGGCGGCGAGGCGGCCGCCGACGCGGTCAGCTCCCCCGGCTCGACCAGCCGGCCGACGGCCGAGCCCCGGGGCAGCGAGAAGCCCCAGTCGAGCAGGGCGGCACCCTGCTCCCACCCCCGCGCGGGCTGCGGCTCGGCACCGAGCAGCGTGACCACCAACCGCCGCCCGTTGCGCTGGGCCGCCCCGACGTAGGTGTGCCGGGCCAGGTCGGTGAAGCCGGTCTTGCCGCCGAGCGCGCCCGGGTACCGGTAGACGAGCTGGTTCTCGTTCTGGATCTCGAAACCCTTGGTCCGCTGCGCCGGCTGGGCGGGGATGCGGTGCGTCTCGGTCAGCGCGTACCGGCGGAAGGTCGGGTCGGCGAAGCAGACCCGGGCGATCAACGCCAGGTCGTACGCGCTGGTGAACTGGCCTCGTCCGTCGAGGCCGGACGGCGTCACCGCGTGGGTCTGCAGGGCGCCGAGGCGGTGCGCCTCCTCGTTCATCGCCCGCACGCCGCCGGCCATCCCCTCCGGGCCGCCGCCGAGGCGGGCCAGCACGTTGGCCGCCTCGTTGCCCGACTGGAGCAGCAGCCCGAGCCAGACGGTCTCGATCCGGTAGCGCCCGCCGGCGACCAGCCCGACGGCCGAGGAGCCGGGTTCGATGTCCATGTCACCGTCGGTGACGGTGACGACCTGCTGCGGGTCGAGTCGGGGCAGCATGGTGGCCGCCAGCAGCAGCTTCTGCACGCTGGCCGGGGTGCCGTACTCGTGCGGGCCGCAGCCGCCCAGCACCTCGCCGCTGTCCAGGTCCGCGACCAGCCAGGAGGTCGCGGTGACCGCCGGCGGGCGCGCGGCCCCCGCCGGAACGACCAGGCCGGCGGTGTCCAGCGCCGGGCCGCCGACGGCCCGCTCCTGCGGCACGGCTGGCGGCGGCGACGGACGCGGCGGCCGGGACATCCGGGGCGCGGGCGCCTTGGGGCAGGGCACGACGCCGGCCGCGGACGGCACGACGTTGGGCGCGGACGACACGACGCCGGGCG
This sequence comes from Micromonospora sp. URMC 107, assembly GCF_051386315.1. Taxonomy (NCBI): domain Bacteria; kingdom Bacillati; phylum Actinomycetota; class Actinomycetes; order Micromonosporales; family Micromonosporaceae; genus Micromonospora; species Micromonospora sp. URMC 107. Next base: position 795 of record NZ_JBPQTK010000095.1, on the reverse strand, counting down.
CGGATGACGCGGGAGCGGCGGGGCCGGTCGGGCTCGCCGCCGCGGGGACGGGAGCGCCGACACCGACGAGGGCGGCGGTCGCCGTGGCCGCCAGCAGCCGAACCTTCATGCCCCGCACCCTAGTCGGCGGAGTTCGGGGCGCGGGCCGGGTTCCCCAGGCTGAGCGTCCAGGGCGTCCCGGGGGCGGGACCGCGCGGTCCCGCCCGGAGGTGTGCGCGCGGCGGCGCGGCGCGCGGGCCGGCCACCCCGATTCCGGGACCATCGGCCCTGCCGCCGGACCGCGCCCGGACGGATGCTGGGCACTGAAAGCGGTGGACGATCTTCCGGTTCACTGACGGGCGCCGCCGCACCGGCGACCCCGCCTCGCGGGCCGCACCACACCGACGAAGGGACGACCATGGAAGCCCTCTCGCTGACCCGCCTCGCCGACGAGCAGCTCGCCGCCGCGCGGGAGGCCGACAGCGGACGCAGCGCCCGTTCCCTGCACCCGGGCCGGGACCGTCGGCTGCGGCAGACCCTGCTCGCCCTGCGCGGCGGTCGGTCCCTCGACGAGCACGACAGCCCGGGCGAGGCGACGCTCCAGGTGCTCGTGGGGCAGGTGCGCCTGGTGGCCGGGGACGAGTCCTGGGAGGGCGACGCCGGCGACCTCGTGGTCATTCCGCCGGTGCGGCACGCGCTGCACGCCGTCACGGACGCCGCCGTCCTGCTCACCGTGACGCCGCGGCCGTGACCACCGTCCCGGCCCGGGTGCAGGGAACGGGCGCTGCGTCCGCTGTCGGCCTCCCGCGCGGCGGC
>NZ_JBPQTK010000094.1:0-24497 GCF_051386315.1 Micromonospora sp. URMC 107 | reverse complement strand
CCCCCCCCCCCCCGCGGCTCACGCCGCGCGCAGGGCGTTGCGCCGCATCCAGCCGATGCCGTCGCTGGCGCAGCTGCAACTCACCGACACGTACCACTCCAGCTCGCTGGTGTTGTAGTGCTCCATGCAGTAACCGCCACCGACCCGGTCGCCGGCGTTCTTGACCTTCAGGGCCGGGTCCATCCGGGTCGGCTGCTCGTACACGCCCGCCGACGGCCAGGTGACCACCCACTCGCAGGTGGCCGCGGCCCGGAAGCCGCTCCGCTGCTCCGCGTCGACCCCGGTCGGGGCGGCGCTGGCGGGGGTGGCGACTGCCAACAGTCCCGTGAGGACTCCGGCGAACCCGAGCATGGCGATTCCCTTACGCATCCTTCGTATCCCCTCATCGACGAATTCGTGCCAGTCGATAGCCTACGGTGTCGACGCCGTATGCGCTGGGTGAGATCCGGTGCGGCTCGACGGCCCCTGGGCGACCGGCTACGCCGGTCCCCGCGCCCCCGAGGCGGTGGCCCGATGACTCGCCGCCTCTTCGCCACCGGCGCCGGACGCCGTGGTGGGCCGGTTGTCGCAGCGGCTCGGGAGCGCGATGGGTGAGCTACCGTGCGACGCGAGGCCACGCCCGTCCCGTCGGTCGTCAGCGGTGGTCGTTCTCCTTCAACTCGATGACCCAGGCGCGCCGCTCGGCGATCTTGCCGTCGCGCATGACGAAGACCTCGGCCATCGACATGCGCATCTCCTCGCCGGTGTCGCGCCGCACCGAGCCGACCAGCTCCGCCATGACGGTGTCGCCCTGCTCCACCATGCGTAGGACTTCCAGGTGGGGCGGCGGCACGAAACCCGGCCCCTCGATGGCGGCGTCGTAGGCCTCCTTGCCCTTGAGGTGGAAGGCGCCGAACACCGTCCACTCGATGTCGTCGGTGAGGCAGGACAGGATCTGCGCGTGGTCGTTCTTCCGGAAGCCGTCCAGGTAGGTCTCGACGGTCTGCGTGTTGCGCGACATGGCGGTTCTCCTCGTCCTCGGCGGGCCTGCCATCGGGCAGGGCCCGCCGAAGCTAACCCCGCGGCGTGCCGGCCGGCCCGTGGGACGCGCCGGCCGGCACGGACCTCAGGGCGAGGTCCGCCGGGACCGGTGGTTGGCGTACTTGCGGGCCGCGAAGTCGTACGCCTCGGCCAGCAGATGCCGCACCGCGCCCAGGGTCGCCTCGCCGGGGTTCACCACGCACACCCAGTGCTGCGGGGCGTAGACCGGGTGCGGCAGCACGGTGTCCGGGACCGTGTGGTCGACGCCGCCGTCCGCCCCGTGCCCCTGCGCGAAGAGCGCCCCGTACGCCGAGCGGGTCAGCCCGATGTTGAGCCGCCACGCGTCCGGCCGGCTCAGCGCGGAGGCGTCGTCGTAGTGGTCGCCGGTCACGATCGTCGCGAACGGCAGCTGCCGCTCGGCGGGCAGGTCCCGGCCGGGGTCGTAGATGTAGAAGATGTCCCCGTTGGCCTCCAGGATGTCCACCCCGTCGAAGGTCTCGCGGATGTACCGCTTCATGTCCTCAACGTTCATGCCTCAATTTTTTCATTGAAATGCTTGTTGAGGCTTACGCCCGTTCTGTGCCGTCTGCGGGCCGCAAACCCTCAAGTCCGGGCGCAACCCGCCCGCACGCGCCGGCGGTGCCCCGTTCCGGATCCTCGGCGGCAGCGCGAGCGGTCGGATTCCGCCCGCGACCGGGGCCGGTCGCGGGCGCACCCGCTATCCGATGCCGTCGAGGACGGGGATGAGCTGCTCCTCCTCGTACGTCAGGTGGGCCTCCAACTCGGTGGTGAGACGCGTCATCTCCCGGCGGGCGTCGGCGGGGTCGGCGTCGGGGTCGCCGGCCACCTGCCGCAGGCGCTCGACGAGCGCGGCGATGCGACGGTGTTCCTCACGCAGCCGCGCCAGCGCCGGGGCAAGGTCCGGACGTTGCCCCTCCAGCCTGGCGAACATGCCGTCGTCCTCGTTGCGGTGGTGGTGGTGCAGGCCGTGGCAGAAGGTCAGGCAGTTGACGCGCAGCTGCGCGCCCAGGCCCGGGCCGCCGCGGGTGACCTCGTCGCGGATCAACGCCAGCTCCCGGCGGAACGCGTCGTGGACCAGTTTGAGCGCCGCGCCCCAGGACGCCGCCTCCGGTGGCCCGCCCGCCACCTGGTGCAACGCCACCACGGGGATCACCCGCGTCGTCTTCGCCTGGTACGCGGCCCAACCCGGGTCGGCCGCCACGGCCCGGGCGAAGATCTCGTCGCGTTCGGCGCCGGCCAGTACGACCGCGCGGGCCTGGTAGGTGAAGACCCCGTCCTCGACGGTGGCGAGCGGGTCGGCGAGGAGGTTGTGGTACCAGTCCGGGTGCCTCGGGCCACCCCCGGCCGAGGCGATGACGAGGATGCGTTCCTCGCCGTCGGGCAGGTAGCCGACCGGGGTGGTGTGCGGGGCGCCGGAGCGGGCCCCGGTGGTGGTGAGCAGGATCAGTCGGGCCCCCTCGAAGGGCCCGCCGACCCGGCCGGAGTTGGCGCGGAACTCGTCGATGATCTGCTGGTTGAAGTCGTTGGGCAATGCTCTGCTCTCTGCTCGGGCAGGAGATGCGGCCACGATGGATCGCCCGCCCGGCGACCGGTGGCGGCGGGGATGCGGATACGCCGGCGTACGACCGGCGTGGACGGTGCGAGACGTGTGAGAGGCGGTGGACGTGCGTCGACACCGCAGGTGGGGGGCGCCGGCGGGCCGCGGGCCCGCCCCCGGCTCACCTGACGGCCGGGTGCCCTGTCCGCTCGTGGCCCATGGCCGACCCGGCAGTCACGTGTCCGACCCTAGTGTCGGTGGCGGCGGGCAGGCAAGCGTCATCCGGTTGCGGGAGCCGTGGCGCGGTGGCACGGTCGGGTGATGCCCGAGCTGACCGGCGTCGACGTGGACCGCGCGGTGGCCGAGATGACCGCCGTTCTCGGCCCGCACACCGGGCGGGACTGGAGCGTGCCCGCCGGCGGGTTGGAGTGGAGTTGCTGGACCACCGCCGCGCACGTCGCGCACGACCTGCTGGCGTACGCCGGCCAGGTCAGCGGGCGGCCCGAGAACGGCTACCTGCCGTTCGACCTGGCCGTCTCCCCCACCGCCGGCCCGGCCGAGGTGCTGCGGGTCGTCGTCGCCTGCGGTGGCCTGCTGCGGGCGGCCGTCGACGCCGCCGGGCCGGACACGCGGGCGTGGCACTACGGGCCCTGCGACCCGGCGGGCTTCGCGGCGATGGGGGTGGCGGAGACGCTGCTGCACACCGACGACATCGCCCGCGGTCTCGGGGTGCCCTGGCAGCCGCCGCAGCGGCTCAGCGTCGCCGTGGTGCGGCGGCTCTTCCCGGACGCGCCCGCCGGGCCCGCGCCGCAGGTGCTGCGGTGGCTGACCGGCCGCGGCGAGCTGCCCGGTCGCGCCCGGCGCACGTCCTGGTCGTGGCGGGCGGCGGTGGACTGACCGGGGCTACGCCGCCCGGCGGCGCCACGGCGGTCGCCAGCCCCGCCGGCGCGGTGGAGCCGCCGGCTGCGGGGGCGGTGGCGGGGACCCGACGGCGGTCTCCCGCTCGGCCCGCCAGCGGCGGACCACGTCGTCGGCGTTGACCGGGCGCACCGCGACCCGGGGACCGGTGGGCGTACGCAGCCAGGCGAGGATCTGGGCGTTGAGGTCGGCGACGAACGCGCGCACGGACTGCTCGGTCGGCAGGTCCCGCACCTCGTCGGGCACCTGCTCGATGCGGCGGCGCAGTTGCAGCGGCGTCGGCAGCAGCAGATCGGTGGGCAGCTTCTCCCGCTCGAGGAAGCTCTTGATCCACCACGACTCGTCGTACGGCTGGCCGCGGCCCGGGATGGGCTTGCCCATGCCGGGCAGGTTGTCGAACTCGCCCTGCTCCTGCGCCGCGCGGATGCGCGCCTCGACCGTCGCTTCCCAGCTGTCCACCTGCCGACACCTCCCCGGCCCCACCGTAACGCGGTCGCCGCGGCGGGGTGACGTTTGCGCTCTGGGAGCCGCCGCCGCTGCCGCCGAACTCCGCCGCCGTCGTGGCCGACGGAAGGAGTCAGCGCCTCGGCCGGGACGGGAATTCCCGCGCGGGTCGGCAGCGGGCGTGCCGGTGGCCGTCGCGGGGGAACGGTGGCCGGGCCGGCAGCACCTCCTGGAAGCGGTAGCCGGCCTTCTCCGCGACGCGGCAGGACGCGGGGTTGTCGATCTGGTGCAGCAGGTCCAGCCGGCGCAGGTTGGCGAAGCGGGCGAACGCCCAGTCGGTCACGGCAGCCAGGGCGTGCGGCGCGACGCCTCTGCCCCGGGCGGGCGCGGCGGTCCAGTAGCCGACCTCGGCGTCCCCACCGCCCTCCGTGAGGTTCTTGAGGATCACCTGCGCCACCAGGGTCTCGCCGGCCGGGTGCGGCTCGAGCACCGCGAAGCTGAACCGGTGGCCGTCGGCCCAGTCCCGGTGCGCCGCGGCCAGGAACCGGCGCGCCTCGGCGATCGTGGTCACCGGCGCGCGGGTCCAGCGCCGCAGCACCGGGTCGCGGTACGCGGCGATCAGGGCGTCGGCGTCGGAGTCGCGCCAGGGGCGCAGCAGGAGTTCCGGCAGGGTCCCGGTGGCCGGGGCGTGCAGCATCGGCCCAGTGTGCCCGGCGCCGCGTCGGCGGTGGGGGCGGGTGGCGCGGGCCCGGTCGCCACGGCACGTCGGAACGGGTCGGCGGCGCGGTGGCACACGGCGTAGGGTCGGCGCGAGCCGGGCGGAACGGGGGACGGCATGGTCGGCACGGGTGCGCTGGTGGGCATCGCGCTGGTGGCGCTGGGGATGGTGCTGACCCCCGGCCCGAACATGGTCTATCTGGTGTCCCGGTCGGTGACCCAGGGCCGGCGGGCGGGGCTGGTGTCGCTGCTCGGTGTCGCCGCCGGATTCGGCGTCTACCTGGCCGCCGCGGTCGCCGGCATCGCCACGGTGTTCGTGCTGGTGCCCGCCCTCTACACGGCGGTCAAGCTGGCCGGTGCGGCGTACCTGCTGTGGCTGGCGTGGCAGGCGCTGCGGCCGGGCGGGCAGTCGCCGTTCGCCCCGGCGCCGCTGCCGCCGGACCGGGCCCGGCGGCTGTTCACCATGGGCCTGGTCACCAACCTGCTGAACCCCAAGATCGCGATTCTCTACGTGTCGCTGCTGCCGCAGTTCATCGACCCGGCCCGCGGTCACGTGGCGGGGCAGAGCCTGCTGCTGGGGCTGACCCAGATCGCGGTGGCGCTGACGGTGAACGCGCTGATCGTGCTCAGCGCCGGCGCGCTCGCCGGTTTCTTCGCCCGCCGGCCGCTGTGGCTGCGGGTGCAGCGACTGGTGATGGGCACGGTGCTGGCGGGGCTGGCGGTGCGCATCGCCGCCGACCGGTCGCGCGCCGCCGTCGCCGTGCCCTGACCGCGGGCCCGCCCCCGGACAGCGGGCCGTCCCCGACGCCGCGACGGGCACCGGGCGCGGCGGCGAGCGGGCCGCCCGCGGTGTCAGGCCCCCCGGTCGGTGCCGGCCTCCCGGAGCACGGCCACGCCCCCGGCGGGCAGGTGCACCTGGGTGGCGGCCGTCGCGCCGGTGAGCAGGTCGACCCCGGCCACCGGCACCCGCCGCGGCTGGTCGGTGTGGTTGAGCAGGAACAGCCAGCTCGTCCCGGCGCCGCGCCGGCGGACCGCCTCGACCCCGGCCGGCGCGGCCGGGCAGACGGGTGTCGCGCCGGCCGCCCGCGCCGCGTCCGTCATCAGCCGGCGGTACGTGGCGTCGTCGGGTCGGGTGGACAGGTACCAGGCGGTGCCGGCGGCGAAGCGGTGGCGGGTCACCGCCGGCAGCCCGGCGAGCACGCCGCCGGCGTACGAGGCCACCGTCTCCGCGCCGGCGAGGCGCACCGTCTCGGCCCAGAGGCGGCCGGTCCCGCCGTCGGACAGCGGCACCGTCTCGTCGTCGGCGAGTGGATGGAACTCCTCCACCCGCACGCCCAGCACGTCGCGCAGCGCCCCGGGGTGGCCGCCGAGGCGGACGCGGGCGTGTTCGTCGGCGACTCCGCTGAGCCAGGTCACCACCAGGTGGCCGCCGCCGTGGACGTACGCGCGCACCCAGTCGGCGGTAGCGTCGGAGGCCAGGTAGAGGGCGGGCAGCACCAGCAGCCGGTACCCGTCCAGGGCGTCGCCGGGCAGCACCACGTCGGTGCCGAACCCGGCCCGCCACAGCGCCCGGTGCGCCGCGGACACCTCGTCGCGGTGGTTCAGTCGCGGCGACGGCATCCCCGGGTGGCCCAGGGCCCAGCCGCTGGCGGCGTCCCAGGCGATGGCGACGGCGGCGTCGACCGTGCCGCCGTCGACCTCCGAGATCCGCTCCAGCGTCGCGCCCAGGTCGACGGCCTCCCGGAACACGCGGGTGTCGGGACCGGCGTGCGGCACCAGGGCGGAGTGGAAGCGTTCCGCTCCGCCCGCCGGGGCCCGCCACTGGAAGAACATGACCCCGCGCGAGCCGCGGGCGGCGTGGGACAGGCTGTGCCGGGCCATCCGGCCGGGTTCCTTGGCGTGCATCCGCCCGCCGCTGTGGATCTGGTTGGGGGCGCTCTCCATCAGCAGCCACGACGCCGACCGGTCGACGCCGCCGGTGCGCCGCCCGACGCCGTGGCGGGCCCAGCCCCGGGCCAGGTCGGCGGCGAGGGCGGTCTGTTCCTCGGCGCCGCCGTCGACCGCGTCCGGGTAGTGGTCGATCGCCACCACGTCCACCTCGGCGGCCCAGCGGGCGTGGTCGACGGGCACCCAGTCGCCGAGGACGTGGTTGGTGGTGACCGGGACCGCCGGGTTGGCCGCGCGCAGCAGGTCGCGCTGCTCGACGTACGCGGCGAGCAGGGTGTCGGACCAGAAGCGGCGGAAGTCCAGCAGGTGCCCCGGGTTGGCGAGGTACCGCGTGGCGCGGGGCGGGTCGATCTGCGCCCAGTCGGTGTAGTGCTGGCTCCAGAAGCTGGTGGCCCACGCGGCGTTGAGCGCGTCGAGGTCGCCGTGCCGCTCGGCCAGCCAGTGCCGGAACGCCCGCGCGGTGTGCGCGCAGTGGCAGGTGGTGCCGTACTCGTTGTGCACGTGCCACAGCGCGAGGGCCGGGTGGTGGGCGTAGCGGTCGGCGAGGGCGGTGGCGATGCGCCGGGCGGCGGCCCGGTAGGCGGGCGCGGCGGCGCAGTATGTGTCCCGGCTGCCGTGGTGCAGGCGCACGCCGTCGGCGGTCACGGGCAGCGCGTCGGGGTGCGCCAGCGAGAACCAGGGCGGGGGCGAGGCCGTCGGGGTGGCCAGGGCGACGCCGATGCCGCCGGCGTGCAGCAGGTCCAGCACCTCGTCCAGCCAGTCGAAGGTGTACCGGCCGGGCTCCGGTTCGAGTCGCGACCAGGCGAACACGCCGACGGTGACCAGGTTGACCCGGGCGCGGCGCATGAGGGTGACGTCCTCGCGCCACACCTCGGCCGGCCACTGTTCGGGGTTGTAGTCGCCGCCGTAGCGGAGTCCCACGCCGTCGCCCCACATCGTCCACCGCCGTTTGTTGAGGAAGCGTCCAAAATATTGATCGCGTTTTCGCCTGTCAAAGCCCGACTTCCGTCGATCCGGCGAAGCTCGTCGTTGACAGTTAGTTGGGAAGGCAAAGAAACTGGCGGGACCGTCGGAACCATCCCGGAGGAGACGCCGATGCCCTACCGACCGCCGTTGGTCCCGTACGAGACCTTCGTGGCCGACCCACCCGACCTGCCGGTGCGGGCCCCCGGCGAGGACGGGGCCGCCGTCGTCGGCCGGGCCGAGGTGGTCGCGACCGACCCGCACGGGGTGACCCTCAAGGCCGCCCTCTCCGACGGCGCGAGCATGGTGGTGCGCGTCGACGCCGCCGGCGAGGGCGTGATCCGGGTACGCCTCTCCGACGACCCGCAGGCCCGCAGCCGCTCGGCCCGGGCGCTGCCGCTGGTGCACCCCGGCACCCACCCGGCCGCCGTCACCGTCGACGACGCCCGCGTCCGCGTCGACGCCGGCACCGTGGTCGCCGAGATCCGGCTCGACCCGTGGCACCTGCGCTTCCTCGGTCCCGACGGGCGGCTGCTGCTCGACCAGGACCCCGGCACCCGCGACATCAGCGGCCGGCGGCGCACCCTGCCGTTCGGTCGCTCCACCGTCGACGGCACGCCCGTCGCCTGGCACGAAAGCTTCGTCGCGCCCGGCGACGAACGCTTCGTCGGCTTCGGCGAGAAGTTCACCCCGCTGGACAAGCGGGGGCAACGGCCGCTGATGTGGAACTTCGACGCCTTCGGCGGCGAGTCGGACCGCTCCCACAAGAACGTGCCGTTCTACCTGTCGGACCGGGGCTACGGCGTGCTGGTCGACAGCGGGCTGCCGGTGCAGTTCGACGTCTGCCAGTCCACCCACAGCAGCGTGCAGATTCTCGTCCCCGACGACCTGCTCGACTACTACGTGCTGGCCGGCCCGACGCCGGCCGAGGTGCTGAGGCGCTTCGACCGGCTCACCGGCCGGCCGTACCTGCCGCCGAAGTGGGCGTTCGGCGCCTGGGTCTCCTCCGGCTTCTTCCCCGACTCGCAGGAGCGGGTGCTCGAACGGGGGCGCCTGCTGCGCGAGCGGGGCATCCCCTGCGACGTGCTGCACCTGGACTGCTACTGGCAGGTTGCCGGCCGCTGGTCGGACCTGAGGTGGGACGACGAGGCGTTCCCCGATCCCGCCGCGATGCTGCGCACCCTCGCCGAGCGGGGTTTCCGGGTCTGCCTCTGGATGAACCCGTACCTGATGACCGGCAGCCCGCTCTACGCCGCGGCGGCCGAGGCCGGGTACTTCCTGCGCCGCGCCGACGGCAGCCCGTACGTCGCCGACGTGTGGCACGGCAGCCACCCGGCCAGCGCCATCGTGGACTTCACCAACCCGGCCGCCGTCGAGTGGTTCACCGGGCTGCTGCGGCCCCTGCTGCGGCAGGGGGTGGCGGTGTTCAAGACCGACTTCGCCGAGGGCGTGCCCGTCGACGCCGTCGCCCACAACGGGATGACCGGCGCCGAGCTGCACAACGTGTACGCGCTGCTGTTCAACGACGTCGTCGCCCAGGTGACCGAGGAGGTGACCGGGCACCGCACCGTCTGGGCCCGCTCGTCGTACCTGGGCGGGCAGCGGCACAGCGCGCAGTGGAGCGGCGACGTCAACGCCACCTGGCCGGGGCTGGCCAGCACCCTGCGCGGCGGGCTGTCGCACGGGCTCTCCGGCGTGCCGTTCTGGAGCCACGACACGGGTGGCTTCCACGGCACCCCGACGCCGCAGCTCTACGTGCGCTGGACCCAGTTCGGCGCGTTGTCGCCCCTGGTCCGCCTGCACGGCACCACCAGCCGGCTGCCGTGGGACTTCCCCGCCGAGACCGAACGCGACGCGGCGGCCGCCCTGCGGCTGCGCTACCGGCTGATGCCGTACCTGTGGTCGGCGGCGGTGCGCTCGGCCGCCGACGGGGCGCCGATGATGCGCGCGCTGCTGGTGGACACCCCCGACGACCCGACGGCCTGGACCACGGACCTGCAGTACCGCCTCGGCACCGACCTGCTGGTCGCCCCCGTCACCGACCCGGCCGGGCGGCGCGACGTCTACCTGCCGGTGGGCGACGACTGGGTCGACGCCGCCACCGGCGAGCGGCACCCCGGCGGGCGGCACCTGCGGGTGGACGTGCCGCCGCACCGGCTGCCGCTCTACGTCCGCCACGGCGCGCTCGTCCCGGTGGTCGCGCCGGGCGACACGGTGGGCGACGGGCCGTTCCACGACGTCACCCTGGTGAGCTGGGGCGGCGTCGACGCGGGCACGGTGCTGCACGACGTCGACGGCGACACGGCCGTGACGGCCGTCCGCGACGGCGACACGCTGCGGGTGGACACCGACGGGCCGCTGCGGGTGACGCGCGTCAGCGTCGTCGGCGCGCACGCCCCCGCCCGGCTGCTGCTCAACGGCGAGCCGGTGACCCCGGCGCCCTTCGACCCGTGGTGGCCCGACCCGGCCTGACGCGCCGCGGCGCCCGGCCCGCGTCGGGTCGGGCGCCGCCCGGGTCCGCTCAGCCCTTCACCGCGCCGGTGATGACGCCCTTGGTGAAGTGCCGCTGCACGAACGGGTAGACGATCACCGCCGGGATCACGGTCACCACCACCACCGCCATCTTCACCGCCAGCGTCGGCGGGTACGCGGTGACGCCGGGCAGGCTGACCGCCGCCCCGGACACGTTCGGCGACTGCCCGGCGAGGATGTAGCTCTGCAACACCCGCTGGATCGGGAACTTGTCGTTGTCGTCGATGTAGAGCACCGCGTTGAAGTAGGCGTTCCAGTAGCCGACGGCGTAGAAGAGGCCGACGACGGCGATCACCGCCCTGGACAGCGGCAGCACGATGCGCAGCAGGATGTGCAACTCCCCGGCGCCGTCGATGCGGGCGCTGTCGAGCAGCTCACCGGGGACGTTCATGAAGAACGCCCGGATCACCACCAGGTTGAACACGCTGATCGCGCTGGGCAGGATCAGCGACCAGATGCTGTCCTTGAGCCCGAGGCCGGTGACCACCAGGTAGCTGGGCACCAGGCCGGGGAAGATCAGGAAGGTCAGCAGGAAGAAGAAGAGCAGTCCCCGGTGCCCCACCGACCCGGGCCGGGACAGCCCGTACGCGGCGAGGACGGTGAGCACCAGGCTCACCGTGGTGCCGAGCACCGTGACGAGAGTGCTGATCCACACCGCCTGGCTGATCTGCCCGCCGCTGAAGATGGTGACGTACGCCGACGGGTCGATCTCGCGGGGCAGCATCACCATCCCGCCGGCGGCGTCGATCGTGTCCCGCGAGGCGAGGCTGGTCACCAGCACCGCCCACAGCGGCACGAGCACGGCCGCGACGAGCAGCGTGAGCACCGCGCCCTTGGCCACGGTGCCCGCCACCGTGGGCGGCTCCTCCCAGGCGGGTCGCCGGGAGCGTCGCCGCGGCGGCGGGTCGGGGTTCGGGCTGGCCGGCACCGGTCCGGCGCCACTGAGCTGCGCGGTCATGACTTCGCGTACACCCCCTGCTCGCCGAGCCGGTGCGCCACCTTGTTGGCGGTGAGGATGAGCACCAGCCCGACCACGGCCTTGAACAGCCCGGCGGCGGCGCCGAGGCCCCACTGCTGCGTACTGATGGCCTGGTGGTAGACGAACGTGTCGAGCACCTCCGCGGCCTCCCGGCCGACCGCCTCGCGTTGCAGGATGAACTGCTCGAAGCCGACCGACAGCGCGTCGCCGAGCCGCATGATGAGCAGCAGCACGATCACCGGGCGCAGGCCCGGCAGGGTGATGTGCCACAGCCGCCGCCACCGCCCGGCCCCGTCGGCCGCCGCCGCCTCGTAGAGGTTGGGGTCGATCGCGGCCAGCGCGGCCAGGAAGACGATGGCGCCCCAGCCGATGTCCTTCCACACCGCCTCGGCGGTGACCAGCACGATGAAGGTGTCCGGGTTGGTCATGACGTCGAACGGTTGCATGCCGGCCTCGCGCATCTCCTGGGCCAGCAGCCCGGCCCCGCCGAGCATCTGCACGAAGAAGGTGACCACCAGCACCCAGCTGAAGAAGTGCGGCAGGTAGACCACGCTCTGCACGAAGCCCCGGACCCGCGCGGAGACGAGGCTGTTGAGCAGGATGGCCAGCAGGATCGGCAGCGGGAAGAAGAAGACGAGCTGGAACGCGGTGATGGTCAGGGTGTTGCGGACCGCGTCCCAGAACAGCGGGTCGCCGAAGAGCGCCTCGAAGTTGCCGAAGCCGATCCACTCGCTGTACCAGAACGCCTCGAGGGGGTCGTCGCCGACGAACGGGTTGTAGTCCTGGAAGGCGATGACGTTGCCCAGGGTCGGCAGGTAGTGGAAGACCAGCAGCAGCGCGGCGGCCGGCGCCGTCATGGCCAGCAGCGGCCAGTCCCGGCGCAGCCGGTCCCGCAGGCGACGCCGGGCCCGCACGGGCGGGGTACGGCCGGCGGGCGCGGGCTGGCCGGTGGCCGCCGGCGCGTCGACCGGGCCGGCGGTGACCGGGCCGCTCATCGGCCGTTGTCCGCGAGCGCCTTCTCGTGGAACGCGCGCCCCTCCTCACCTCCGGCGGCGAGGAACTCCTTGCGGACCTGCGCCAGGTCGCCGACGGGGCGGCGGCCCCGCAGGATGTCACGGATCTTGTCGTCGGTCGGCTGGATGATTTTCGACCAGTTGGCCGGCAGCTCCAGCTTGATGCCGGCGAACAGGTCCTTCTCCATGAGGGCGATGTTCTTCTGGTAGTAGCCCAGGTAGTCGCGCACGTAGTCGGGGGTGTCGCCGCTGCGCACCTTGACCGGGACCCGGCCGCCGATGTGCGTGTACTGCGCGCCCAGTTCCTTGCGGCCCAGCTCCGTGGGGACGGGGCTGCCATCGGCCGCCCGGGTGAAGTGCCGGCCCTCCACGCCGTACTCGCGCAGCTCGAACTCCCGGCTGCCGAAGGGCGCGGCACACCAGTTGAGCACCCGCAGCAGCTCGTCGACGCGTTCGGCGCCGAGGCCCTTCCTGAGGAATGTGTAGAAGATGGGCTTCTCGCTGCCCCAGATGACCGGCTGCGCCCCGGCCGCGCCGAAGACCGGCAGCGGCTGCATGTCGAAGCTCGGCAGCTCCTTGACCCGCTCGCCCTGCATGCCCTGCCAGGCGCCGAGGCCGTCCTGGTACATGAGGATCTTGCCGGCCTTGAACAGCTGCTTCTCGTCGGCGCCCTTGCTGGCCACGGTGTCCGGGTGCACCAGCCCGTCGGCGAACAGCTTGGCGGTGAACTCGAGGGCGGCCGCGAAGGCGGGGTTCTCGAACCTGTGCTCCAGGCCGCCGTCGGGCCTCTTGCGCCACGTCTGCTGGCAGCCGAAGAACTGCTGCACCATCTCGAAGACACTGCCGAAGGCCCACACCCCCTTGGCGGGATCGGTGACCTCGCGGCCGAGCTCGTGCAGTTCCTCCGGCGACGTCGGCGCCGCCAGGCCCGCCTGGGCGAGCAGGTCGGCGCGGTGGAACAGGGCGTACCCGAACGGCCCGTCGGTCGGGAACGGCACCGCGTACAGCCGCCCGCCCCACACCGAGTACTCCCAGGCGCCGGTGGGCAGCGCGGCCAGGTAGGGGTACTTCGCGGCGGCGTCGCCCTTGAGGTGGTCGGTGAGGTCCTCGAACAGCGCCTTGACCGCGTCGGAGAACCGGGCGACCTTGTCGACCTCCCAGTTGGGGGCGCTGAGCAGCTCCGGCACGTCGCGGGCGCCGAGCATCGCGTTGAGCTTGTCGGCGTACGTGGTGCCGTCCTGCAGGCTCGGGTGCACCTCGACGCCCAGCCTGGCGTTGACCGCCGCGAGGTAGGAGTTGCGCCCCACCGTCGGCGGGGCGGGGCCCCACCACGGGCTCATGGTGCGGATCGGCGGGCCGCCCCGGCCGGGCTGCTCGGTGACCGCGTCGACGAGGCTGCGGGGGTAGCTGAGGTAGCCGTCGGGGATCGGCCCCTCCCCGGGGATGTCCGGCTTGAGCAACTCGGCCGGCTTGTGGGTGGGCAGCACCGACCGGATGGCGTCGGCCGTCGTGGCGCTGCCCTTGCTCCCGGCCTCCTTGCTGCAACCGGCCAGGGTGGCGCCGCCCACGCTCGCGGCGGCGCCGAGGCCGAGCAGGCGCAGCAGGGACCGGCGGTCGGTGGATGCGCCCGGCAGGGACGGCTTCACGGCGCACTCCCTTCGTCTTCGGTGGCGGTTTCGCGGAACGTGCGGGTCCGGCTAGAATTAGTTGGGGTTCTAGCCGAACAAACTAATCGACGGTGATCCGTCCCACAAGACAGCGACCCGACGTACGCGATGATGGGGCGCGCGGCACCACCGGGAATCGCGCACCGTCGCCCAGGGAGCGGACAGACCGTGATCAGCAGCCACAACGAACCGCAACCGACCGACCTCGGCGACGTCCGGACGGCCAACCGGGCCGTGGTGCTGCGGCACGTGCGCCGGCACGCCCCCTGCTCCCGGGCCGACATCGCGGCGCACACCGGGCTCAACAAGGCCACCGTGTCCAGCCTGGTCGGCGAGCTGATCGAACGGCGGCTGCTGCGCGAGACCGGGCTGACCGAGAACCGGGTCGGCCGCCCCGCGACCATGCTCGTCCTCGACGGCGCCCCGTACGCGGCCCTGGGCATGCAGATCGGCGCCGACGAACTGGTGGTGGTCGCCGTCGACCTGGCCGGCACCCGGCTGCTCACCTGGCGGCGCGCCTTCGCCGCGCCGTCGTCATCCCCCGCCGAGACGGTCCGCGCGCTGGCCACCCTGGCCCGGCGGGCGATCACCCGGCTGACCGGGCAGGACCGCCGCGTGCTCGGCCTGACCGTGGGCGTGCCCGGCCTCGTCGACCCGGACGGCGCCGTCCCCCGGGCCACCGCGCTCGGCTGGCGGGACGTGGCCCTCGCCGCCGACCTGCGCGCCGCCCTGCGCGATCCCGGCCTCACCGTCGACGTCGACACCGACGCCAACCTCGCCGTCCTGGCCGAACACCGCCACGGCGCGTACGCCGGGGCCGCCCACCTGGTCCACCTCACCGGCGGGGCCTCCGTCGGCGCGGGGATCGTCGCCGGCGGCCGCCTGCTGCGCGGCGGCCGGGGATTCGCCGGCGAGATCGGGCACCTGACGCTCGACCCGGCCGGTCCCGCCTGCGGGTGCGGGCGGCGCGGCTGCCTCGCCGCGTACGCCGGACTGCCGGCGGTGGTCGGCCGCCTGCTGCCCGACACGCGGCAGGACGGGCCGGTCACCGACTTCCTGCCGGAGATCGAACGCATCCAGGCACTGGCCCGCCAGGACGACCCCACCGTCCTGGCCGGACTGGCCGACGTCGGCTGCCGGCTCGGGCAGGCCGCGTCCGTCCTGGCCAACCTGCTCAACCCGCAGGCCGTGGTGGTCGGCGGGCACTTCGCGACCCTCGCCACCTGGCTGCTGCCGGCGGCCCGGGCGGAGTTCGCCGCGCGGACCCACGCCCCGCAGGCCGGCGGCTGCCAGTTCGACGCCTCCACCCTGGACGCGGCGGCCACCGCGCTCGGCGGCGCCACCGCCGCGCTCGCCGCCGTCGAGTCGGGACGGCTGCCCGCGGCGTGACCACTCCGGTCGCGCGGGTCTTGACCGGATCGGCCCCGGGTGCCAACCTCGAACCGCCGCTTCGTGGTTCGGGCACCCGGGGCGGCATGTCTCGGGCGGTCGTCGAAGCGCTTCAACGCTTCCGGGCCGGCGACCCCCACCCCGCGATGCCGCTCGCCCACCGTTCGTCGAAGCGCTTCGACACGGTCGTGAGGCGGACCCACGGAAGGCGACCGACCATGACCGACCTCCCCGCCCCGGAAGCCCTCGTCGACGACCTGTTGGGCCGGCTCACCCTGCCGGAGAAGCTCGGCCTGCTGCACCAGTGGCAGGCGCCCGTGCCCCGCCTCGGCCTGCCCCCGTTCCGCACCGGCACCGAGGCGCTGCACGGCGTGGCCTGGCTCGGCAAGGCCACCGTCTTCCCGCAGGCCGTCGGGCTCGCCAGCAGCTGGAACCCCGAGCTGATCCGCGCCGTCGGCGCCGCCGTCGGCGACGAGGTGCGCGCCAAGCACCACGCCGACCCCGGGCGGGTCGGCCTCAACGTCTGGGCGCCGGTGGTCAACCCGCTGCGCGACCCCCGCTGGGGACGCAACGAGGAGGGCTGGTCCGAGGACCCGTGGCTGACCGGCCGGCTCGCCACCGCGTACGCCCAGGGCCTGCGCGGCGACCACCCGGACCGGCTGCGTACGGCCCCGACGGTCAAGCACTTCCTCGGCTACAACAACGAGACCGACCGGGCCACCACCTCCAGCGACCTGTCCCCCCGGGTGCTGCACGAGTACGAGCTGCCCGCCTTCCGCGCCCCGCTCGCCGCGGGCGCCGCCGTCGCCGTGATGGCCTCCTACAACCTGGTCGACGGGGTGCCGGCGCACCTCAGCCCGCTCATCGCCGACGAGCTGCGCCGGTGGGCGCCCGGGGAGCTGATGGTGGTCGGGGACGCCGGCGCGGTGACCAACATCGCCGGGGTGCAGGGCCACCTGCCCGACCACGTCGAGGGCTTCGCCGCCGCCCTGCGCGCCGGGATCGACAGCTTCACGGAGGACGACGCCGACAGCGCCCCGACCGTCGCGCGGCTGACCGAGGCGCTGGACCGGGGGCTGATCACCGCCTCCGACGTGGACCGCGCCGTGCGGCGGATCCTCACCGTCCGGGCCCGCCTCGGCGACCTGGACCCCCCGCGCGACGACCCCTTCGCCGGCGTCGCGCCGGACGTCGCCGACCGCCCCGCGCACCGGGACCTGGCCCGGGAGGCCGCCCGCCAGTCGATCGTGCTGCTGCGCAACGACGGGCTGCTCCCGCTCACCGACCCGGCGCTACGGGTGGCCGTGCTCGGCCCGCTGGCCGACGCCGTGCACACCGACTGGTACAGCGGCACCCCGCCGTACGCGGTCACCGCCTACCAGGGCCTGGCCGGGCGGCTGCCCACCGTCACCACCCACCCCGGCACCGACCGGATCGCGCTGCGCGTCGGCGAGCGGTACGTCGGCTGCCCGGACACCCCCGACGGCGGCCCCCTGGCCCTCGGCGCCGACGCCAGCGGCTTCGACGTCTTCGACTGGGGACGCGACGTGGTGGCGCTGCGCGCCGCGGGCAACGGTCGCCACGTCGGGGTCGACGAGGCCGGCGCGCTCGCCAACGACCGCCCGGGGCCGGGCGGCTGGGTGGTCCGCGAGACCTTCCGCTTCCACGACGGCCCCGGCGGCACGGCGCTGCTGCACCACCTCGCCACCGACCGGTACGTCGCCGTCGACGCGCACGGGCGGCTGCGCGCCGACGCCCCGACCCCCGGCGACGCGACCCGGTTCACGGTGGAGCTGCTGGTCGACGGGGCCGCCGAGGCCGCCGCCCTGGCCGCCGCCGCCGACGTGGCGGTGGTGGCGCTGGGCAACCACCCGATGGTCAACGGCCGGGAGACCGAGGACCGCGTCGACCTGGCCCTGCCCGGCGGGCAGGAGGCGCTGCTGCGGGCGGTGCACGCCGCCAACCCGCGCACCGTGCTGGTGGTGACCAGCAGCTACCCGTACGCCGTCGGTTGGGCCGAGACGCACCTGCCGGCGGTGCTCTGGTCCGCCCACGGCGGCCAGGAGCACGGCACCGCGCTGGGCGACGTGCTGCTGGGCGACGCCGACCCCGGCGGCCGGCTCACCCAGACCTGGTACGCCGACGCCGCCGACCTGCCCGACCTGCTCGACTACGACGTGATCGGCTCCGACGCCACCTACCTGTACCACCGGGGCGACCCGCTGTACCCGTTCGGCCACGGGCTCAGCTACACCCGCTTCGACTACGCTGGCCTCCGGTTGAGCGTCGCCGAGGCCACCACCGGCGAGGAGGTCGAGGTGAGCGTCGAGGTCACCAACGCCGGCGACCGCCCCGGCGAGGAGGTCGTGCAGCTCTACACGCGCCAGCGCCGCTCCCGCGTCAAGCAGCCACTGCGCCAGCTGCGGGACTTCGCCCGGATCAGCCTCGCGCCCGGGCAGCGGCAGGTGGTCCGGCTGCGGCTGCGTACCGCCGAGCTGAGCTGGTGGGACGCCACGCGGGGCCGCCGCGTGGTGGAGGACGCCACCCACACCGTCCTGGTCGGACGCTCCGCACGCGACGTCCGGCTGGTCGGCGCCCTCGCCGTACGCGGCGACGAGGCGGCCGACGACCGGGCGGCCGTGCCGGCGTCGGGGCGGGCCCGGTGAGCGGGACGCGCGGGCGCCCGTCGCCCGAGCAGCCCACCATCGCCGACGTCGCCCGGCACGCCGGGGTCGCGGTGAGCACCGTGTCGTACGTCCTCAGCGGCAAGCGCGCCATCTCCGAGGTCACCCGCAACCGGGTCCTGGCCAGCATCCGGCTGCTCGGCTACCACCCGCACGCCGGCGCGCGGGCCCTGGCCAGCCGGCGGGCCAACGTGATCGCGCTGGTCCTGCCGCTGCGCGCGGGGATGCAGGTGCCCGTGGTGATGCAGTTCGCCATGGCCGTGGTCACCACCGCCCGCCGCTTCGACCACGACGTCCTGCTGGTCACCTCCGACGAGGGGCCCGCCGGCCTGCGGCGCGTCGCCGCCACCGCCCTGGTCGACGGCGTCCTGGTCATGGACGTGGAGCTGGAGGACCCGCGGGTGCCGTTGCTGCGCGAATTGGCCCGGCCCAGCGTGCTCATCGGCCTGCCCGCCGACGCCACCGGCCTGACCTGTGTGGACCTGGACTTCCACCGGGCCGGGTGGGCCTGCGTCACGCACCTGGCCGGGCTGGGGCACCGGCGCGTCGCACTGCTCGGCGCGCCCGCCGCCGTCTACGACCGGGGCACCGGCTTCGCGCACCGCACCCGCGCCGGCGTGGTCGAGGCCGCCGCCGGCCACGGCGTCGACGCGGTGGCGCTGCCGTGCGAGGAGGGCGCGGTGGCCGTCCGCCGGACCGTCACCGACCTGCTGGAGCGCCACCGGGACGTGTCGGGGCTGATCGTGCAGAACGAGGCCGCCGTGGGCCCGGTGCTGGCCACGCTGCCCGCCCTGGGCCGGCGGGTGCCGCAGGACGTGTCGGTGGTCGCCGTCTGCCCGGACCAGTTCGCCGAGCAGGCCAGCCCGATGCTCACCGCCGTGCCGGTCCCCGCCGAGGAGATCGGCACGCAGGCCGTCTCGCTGCTCATGCGCAAGCTCGACGGCGAGGCGGTGCCGGAGGTCACCCTGCTGGCACCCCGGCTGACGGTACGCGACAGCACCGCCGCCCCCGCCCCGACGGCGAGGCTCGGCCGGTGACGGCCGGGCCGCCGCCCGCCGCGCACCGCATCGTCGACACCGCCCCCGCCGCCCGCTGGGAGGACGCGTTCCTCTCCGGCAACGGCGAGGCCGGGATCATGGTGTACGGCCGGCCACACGCCGAACGCATCATCGTCAACCATCACCGCTTCGTCCTGCCCAACGGCACCCGTCACGCCCGGCCCCCGCAGCTGGCCGCCCTGCTGCCCCGCATCCGGGAGCTGATCCTCGCCGGCCGGCGCGCGGAGGCGAGCCGGCTGCTCGCCGGTGACGGCGTGCTGCGCTGGACGCAGTCGTTCCACCCCGGCTTCGCCCTCACCATCGACGCCGTGGATCCCGGCCCGGTCGGCGACTACCGGCGGCGCACCGAGTTCGCCACCGGCGAGGTCGTCGTCGAGTGGGCGGACGGCCGCCGCCGGTCGTTCGTCTCCCGCGCCGACGCGCTGGTGGTCACCCACGTCGACGCGGGCCCCTGCGAGGTGGGCGTCACCGGCGAGCTGCCCGGCCGGCCGGAGTCGGTGCGCTACCGCGCCGCCGCGTACCGCCGGGGGGAACTGGTCTTCCTGCGCGTGCGGGCCCGCTACCCCGACGCGGGCGGCGCGTACGGCTTCGAGGGGCTCACCCTGCTGCGCGGCGACGTGGCGGTCGTCGGCGACGACCGGGTGGCGGTACGCGGCCCGGCGCTGCTGACCACGGTGCTGGACCGCCCCGACACGCCGCCGTGGCGCACCGGCGACCTGGAGGACCTGCTGGCGGCGCACGCCGGCGACGACTACGAGACCCTGCTGGCCCGGCACGTCGCCCTGCACGGGCGCGCCTACCGGCGGGTGAGCCTGGACCTGCGGGTGCCGGCAGCACAGCGGCAGCTGCCCGTGGGCGAGCTGATCGCGGCGCAGAACGCCGACCCGGACACGCTGCGCCCGGCGCTGCTGGAGCGGCTGTTCCACGCCGGGCGGTACCTGCTGCTCAGCGCCAGCGGCGTCCTGCCGCCCCGGCTGACGGGGCTGTGGCTCGGCTCGTGGGACGCGGCCTGGGCCGGCGACTTCACCACCGACGCCAACCTGAACCTGCAACTGGCCGGCGCGAACGTCGGCGCCCTGCCGGAGGTGACCGCCGCCCACGCCAACCTGGTACGCGGCCAGATCGACGACTGGCGGCGCAACGCGCGGGCGATCTACGGGGCCCGGGGCCTGCTGGCACCCAGCCGCACCGACGGCGAGCACGGCCACCTGTTCCACCTGCACGCCGACTGGCCCTTCGCGGCGTGGCTGCCCGGCGCGGACTGGCTGCTGCACCCGCTGCACGAGCACCACCTGGTCACCGGCGCGCCCCTCGGAGAGGTGGCCGGCTGGCTGGCGGAGGTGGCGGACTTCTTCGCGGACTTCCTCACGGTCACCGACGAGGCGGGCACGGTCGTCGTCGTGCCGTCGTACTCGGCGGAGACCGGCCCGCGCGACGAGCGGGGGCGGCCGGTGCACGTGGCGGTCAACGCCACGATGGACATCGCCGCCGCCCGGCACGCCCTGCGCACCGCCGAGGAGGTGACCGGCTCCGACCGGTGGGCGGGGCTGCGGCGGCGGCTGCCCGCGTACCGGGTCGACGAGCGGGGTGCGCTGGCCGAGTGGGCCTGGCCCGGCTACCACGGCGACGACGACCACCGACACGTCAGCCACCTCTATCCCGTGTGGCCCCTGGACGAGGTCAACCCGGACGACACCCCCGAGCTGGCCCGGGCCGCGCACCGCGCGCTGGCGCTGCGCGGCGACGAGAACCTCTCCGCGCACGGCAGCCTGCACCGGGCGCTGGCCGCCGCCCGGCTGCACGACGGCGCGCTGACCGCCGCGAACCTGCTGAAGGTCCTCGGCAACGACATGTTCTTCCGATCCCTGATGAGCGCGCACAACCCGGGCCTGGTGACGTACAACGCCGACGCCGCGCACGCCCTGCCGGGCGTGCTGATCGAGTCGCTGGTGCAGTCCCGCCCGGGGCTGCTGCGGCTGCTGCCGGCCGCGCTGCCGGGCCTGGGCGCCGGAGTGCTGCGCGGGGTGGCCTGCCGGGGCCGGGTCGGCGTCGAGGAACTGTCCTGGTCCGCCGGCCGGGTCCGGGCCCGCCTGGTCTCCCCCGTGGCGCAGCGGCTGACCGTACGCAGCCCCTACGGCGGGCGGGACGTGGACCTGGTGGCGGCGACGCCGGTCGAGGTGACCTTCGCCGCGCCGCGGTGACGGGTGAGTCGGGGCGCGACGACGGGCGGTCAGAGGGCGTCGGGCCGGCCGAGCGCGGGGTGCCGCTCGCCGGGAGCGGCGTGCCAGACGGGGCCGTCCTCGCGCAGCGTGGTGTCGATGCGCAGCCGCGCCCACTCGTCGATCTCCGGCAGGTCGGCCGGGTCGAACCAGCCCACCTCGGTGGACTCGTCGTCGTTGACGCGCGGCTCGCCGCCCACCGCCCGGCACCGGAACCACACGTTCAGGTACTCGCAGACGTCGCCGTTGGGATAGACCACGGGGTGGGTGGCGACGCCGGCGACCCGTTCGATGCGGGCGTGCACGCCGGTCTCCTCGTACACCTCCCGCAGGACGGCGTCGGCGGGTTGCTCGCCGGGGTCGATGAGGCCGGCGGGCACCGACCAGCGGCCGTTGTCGGCGCGCCGGGCCAGCAGCACCCGTCCGGCGTCGTCGCGGACGACCGCGCTGACCCCGGGCAGCAGGAGCAGGTCGTGACCGACGTGGGCGCGCAGCCTGGCGATGTACGGGGAGATGGCCACCCGGTCACGCTATCGGGTGCCGGCGCGGTGCCGGCGGAGCATCCCGGCGGCGTGGCGTCCGGTCGCCGGCCGGCCCGGTGGGCGGGCGGGCGCGGCGCCGGCCGGCAGTAGACTCCGCCCTCGATGGACGCCGAGCCCACCCCCACTGAGACCCGCCCCTGCGCCCACTGCGGACGCCAGGTGCCGCAGCGCGCCGGCGCCGGCCGGCCGTTCCGCTACTGCCGCGACAACGACGGCGCCTGCCAGCGGGCCTCGCGCAACAGCCGGATGCGGCACCGCAACGCCCCCGGGCTGCCCGGTCAGGTGGCCCGCACGTGGGAGGCGGTGGACCGGCTGGAGCAGGTCGCGGAGAGCCTCGCCGAGGCCCTGCACGCCGAGCTGTCCCCGGTCGGGGTGGAACGCCAGCTCGCGCAGGCCCGCGCCGACGCCGCGACGCAGGTCGCGGCGGCGCAGACCGAACGCGACGAGGCCCGCCGCGACGCCGAGGACGCCGCCGCGGCCGCCGTCCGGGCCCGCGAGGAGGCCCGGTCGGCCGCCGCCGAGCGCGACGCCGCCCACGACGAGGCCCGCCGCGCCACCGAGCGGGCCACGGCGGCGATCGAACGCGCCGACCGGGCGGAGGCCGCCCGCGACGACGCCCGCCGACAGGCCAGCGCCGCGGAGGCCCTGCGGACACAGGCCGAACGCGACCGCGACACGGCCCGCCACGAGCTGCGTGCGCTGCGCGCCGAGGTCGACGCCGAGCGCCGCCGCGCCGCCGAACTCACCGGCGAGCGCGACGCCGCCCGCGCCGACGCCGACCGGGCGACCCGCGCCGCCACCGAGGCCCTCGACCGCGCGCAGCGCCTGCACGCCGAGGCCGAACAGGCCCGCGAGCGGGCCGGGCGGGCGCGCGCCGAGGCCGACGCCGCCCGCACGGCCGCCGCCGAGTCCGACGCGGCCCGGCAGCGCGCCGAGGCCACCGGCCGCGACGCGGAGGCCACCGGCCGCGACGCGGAGGCCGCCCGGCAGCGCGCCGAGGCGGGCGCCGAGCAGGCCCGCGCGCAGCTGGCCGACCTCGCCGCCCGGCACGACACGCTGCGCGCCGACCTGGCCGCCGCGCGGGAGGCCGCCACCGCCGCCGAGGGCCGCGCCGACGACCTGGCCGTACGGCTGCGCGCCGCCGAGACCGACCGCGACGAGGCGCAGCGGCGCGCGGCCCAACTGGCCGACCAGGTCAGCCATCTTGCCGCCGCGCTGGCGAACCTCGGCTCCGCCCGGCAGGCCAGCTGAGCGACCCGGACGGCGCCCGAGGTGGCCTTCGAGGACCGACGCGCACCTGGCTGCTCCCGGGGCCGCCCGTAGTTCCCAGACCAAAGACAACGGTGGGCACCTGATCCAGGCCCTCATCCGGGCTCGCTTGCTCAAGCGGAGGGTTTCCGGCGTCAGGAGTTGTCAGCGCGCAGCGTTCATCGGCCGCCCTGAGACATGCGGGCGCGCCAGTGACCGCCGTGGGACGGCGGTGCCCCGGGGCAGCAGGGCGGGCCGTCGGCGGGTCATGATGCCCGGGTGGGAAAGACACATGAGCGCATCGAGGGCCGCCTGCGCACCTTCATCGAGGACCAGCCGCTGTTCTTCACCGCCACGGCCCCGCTGTCGGGCGACGGCACCATCAACCTGTCCCCCAAGGGGCTGCGCGGCTCGTGGGCGGTGCTCGACGCGCACACCGTGGCCTACCTGGACTTCGCGGGCAGCAACGCCGAGACCATCGCGCACCTGCGGGAGAACGGCCGGATCACGCTCATGTGGTGCGCGTTCGAGGGGCCGCCGAACATCGTGCGGGGTGCACGGGCGCGGCGAGCCGGTGTTCCGCGACGACCCCCGCTGGGGTGAGCTGGTGGCCCACTTCCCCGCCATCGACACCAGCATCCACGGCCTGCGGGCGATCATCGTCGTACGCGCCGAGTTGATCCGCGACACCTGCGGCTACGCGGTGCCGTTCATGTCCTACGACGCCGACCGGGACCTGCACGGCAAGCGGTTCGCCCGGGAGGACGACGCGTCGCTCAGCGACTACTTCGCCGGCAAGGACCACGTGGCCCGCAGCATCGACGGGCTGCCGGGCCTGCCACTGCCGCTGCCACCGACCCCGGCGACCTGAGCCGCCAAGCGAGAAGCGCAAGCGCCCAGGGCCACCGGGTGGCCGGGACACGCCCGCCCAACGACCGGGCGGCGCGTCACCGGCCATCGCCGCCTGCGCCGCGCCGGGGCGGCTACCATCGCCGTTGGCAGCGGAAACACTCCACCCATCCGACCCGGCCCGGGGCGACCCCGCCGGGCGGCTGGCATGGCCGGCTACCCTTGTGCAGGCCCGCCCGGGCACCCCGGGCGGGAATGGCCCGGCGGGAACGGACCGTTACACCGAGAAGACCAGCACCACGAACGAGGGGAAGTCGATCATGGGCGAGCGTATGCTGCGCGGAAGCCGGCTGGGCGCGGTCAGCTACGAATCCGACCGCAACACGGAGCTCGCGCCGCGTCAGACCCGCGAGTACCTCTGCGCCAAGGGCCACCAGTTCGAGGTTCCGTTCGCCGTCGACGCCGAGGTCCCCACGACCTGGGAATGCAAGTTCGACGGCAGCGTGGCCCGGCTGGTCGACGGCAGCGAGCCGGAGCAGAAGAAGGCCAAGCCGCCGCGCACCCACTGGGACATGCTGCTGGAGCGGCGCTCCATCGCCGAACTCGAGGACATCCTCGCCGAGCGGCTGCAGGAGGTCCGCACCCGCCGCGGCCGCGCCTGAGCCGCACCGGACACGACGGCGCGAACACCGCCAGCACCGCCCAGCCGAACCCGATCGCGCGCCCCACCGCGACGAACACCACCAACTC
>NZ_JBPQTK010000093.1:0-24503 GCF_051386315.1 Micromonospora sp. URMC 107 | reverse complement strand
GCGCGCTGACCACCATCGACCGCAATCCGCAGGTCATCCAGGCGCTGTCGGGTACGGCGACGGCCGCCCTGTCCAGCTCCAGGCTCTCCACCCTGCCCTGGACCGCCCTGCTCCCGCAGGGACTGGTCGGCGACCGCGCCGATCGCGCCCACCTGCTGGCCGAGATCGTCGGTCGCGCCGCCCCGCTCCACCGGGCCGGCGAGCTGCTCCACCGGGCCGGCGAGCTGCTCACCCAGTTTGCCCATCTGCTGCGTGGCGCGGTTCACGTCGTCCAGGGCGGCCGTCGCCGTACCCGACAGCGCCTGGATGACCTGCGGATTGCGGTCGATGGTGGTCAGCGCGCGGTCGAGGATCTCCACCAGCTTCTCCAGCCGCACCTTGAGCAACGCCTCGGCGTGCACTCCGGTGATGTCCAGCTCGACGCCCTGGAGGTGCACCCGGACCCCGGCGTCGAGCTGGAGGAGGTTGGCCAGTCGGGCCCGCAGGGAGACGTCGGCGTCCAGCTCGTCGACGGCGAGCCGGATCGAGTCGACCGACACCTCCGGTATGTCCAGCAGGACGTCCGGCTCGTCCTCCCCGCCCCGCCGGGCAGGCCCCGCCTCTCCGCCCCGGCGGACAGGATCCGCCTCCCTGTCGCGGCGGGCAGGCTCCGCTTCCCCGTCGCGTCGGTTCGATCGGCCGCCGGTCCGGTCCTGATCCCGCTGCTGCGCGTTCTCGCTCATGCTCCCCGCTCCGCATCCTCCGGCCGGGCCGGCCGGGACCGTCCGGCGCGGGTACCCGCAATCCAGCCGAACATCCCGCCGGGACGGCGATGCGACCAGGCGATCCGCGTCCTCGACGGTCGCCACGACGACGGGAAGGTGCCGGCGGCGACCGGGAACGACAGGCGGCCGAACGCCGGGTGGGCGGGGGCGCTGCCGTTGGCGCCGCTTCCCGGCCACGGGTCGACGCGCCGGTGAGGTCGGCGCACCGGGAAGGAGGCATCGAAGTCTGGCAATCGCGAAGCTGCGCACCCGGGCATCAGCCGGTATGGTCCGGGCCTATGGGACAGGAGATGGCTGACCCGGCCGGCATCCGGCAGGAGTCCGAACAGTTCGCGTTGCGCAGCGCCCTCCTGGTCCCCGCGCCCGCGGAGCGGGCGTTCGAGGTGTTCACCGGCGCGCTGGCGCAGTGGTGGGTGGTGGAATACACCTGGTCCGGGCCGGAGCAGCTGGCCGACCTGGGCGTGGAGCCGCGCGCCGGCGGCATGCTCTACGAGATCGGCCCGCACGGCTTCCGCTGTGACTGGGGCCGGGTGCTGAACTGGGATCCGCCGGAGCGGCTGGTCTTCACCTGGCAGATCGGGGCGGATCGGGCACCGGTGCCCGATCCCGCGAAGGCGAGCGAGGTGGAGGTGCTCTTCCACCGGGACGGGCCGGAGCGGACCCGGGTGGAGGTCGAGCACCGGCACTTCGACCGGCA
Source organism: Micromonospora sp. URMC 107 (assembly GCF_051386315.1). Lineage (NCBI taxonomy): Bacteria > Bacillati > Actinomycetota > Actinomycetes > Micromonosporales > Micromonosporaceae > Micromonospora > Micromonospora sp. URMC 107. Next base: position 23,042 of record NZ_JBPQTK010000093.1, on the reverse strand, counting down.
CGGCGAGGCCGCGGAGGGCTACCGGCAGGCGTTGACCGCCGGCTGGCACGAGCTGCTCACCCGCTACGCCGCCAGGGTGGCCGACCGCGACGCCGGCTGACCGCCTTCCGGCCACCGCCCCCGACCGTCCCCACCCCCGGGCCACGCGCCACCGCGCGCGAAGGGGTCCGGCGGGTCAGCGGCCGAGGCCGGGACGCGCGCCCGGTGCGGTGGCGACGCCCCGGCCGCCGAGGTCGGCGCGGCGGCCCGCCTCGGCCCCCGAGCCGAACCCGCCGCCGGCCAGCCGGCGCGGCGCGGCGGTGCGCAGCCGTGGGTACACCTCGGCGACGCGGTGTCGGACCCGGTCCGACCGGTCGGCCAAGACCAGGGCCACCGAGGGCGCGCCCGCCTCGGCGACCGCTCCCGCCTCCGCCGCCCTGAGCCGCATCCCGATCACCTGGGCGAACCCGGCCAGCCAGGAGCGCCGGAAGGCGGCGACGTGCGCGCCGGCCGGCACCTCGGCGCCGGCCAGCCCGTGCGCGGCCTGCACCAGCAGCGAGGTGAAGAGCAGCTCGACCCGTTCCAGGTCGCTGGCGAAGCCGAACAGGTGCATGGCGAAGCCGGTGCCCTCCTGCCGGCGGACGCAGCGACAGCGCAGCGGATCGGCGACCGTGGCGAGCAGGCCGGCCTTGTCCCGGGCGTACGGGGCGACGACCTCCACCACCCGGTCGCCCACCGGGTCCGTGGCCGGGTCCCGGGCGGCCAGCAGCGCCCGGTCCACGCCGTAGCGGGCGATCAGCTCGGTCGCCTTGGCCGTGAACGCGGCCGACTCGGCGGGGGTGCAGGCCGGGTCCTCGGCCTGGGCCAGCAGCTTGCGCACCTTGCTGAGCATGGCGTCGGACATGCCCCTCAGCCTGTCACGGCGGGTCGCCCCCGCCGCACCACGCCCGACCTGCGGGCGTCCCGGCGCTCCGGCCGGCGTGCCCCGCCGTCCCGCTCCGCGCCGCACGCCCCGCACCCGGCAGCTATGCGCCGTCGTCCCGGTCCGGGCGGCACGCCAGGCACCCGGCAGCTAGGCGCCGTCGTCCCGGTCCGTGCCGCCGAGGGGATCGGGCGGTCAGGCGGCCCGGCTACGCAGCGTCGCCACGGTCGAGCCGGCAAGGGTGAGCAGGCACTCCGGCAGCAGCCCGTCGGCCGCCGCCGCCCCGAACAGCGCCTCGCCGGTGTCGTCGTCGGCATTGGCGTACGCGCTCACGAAGCGCGCCACCCAGCGGGTGTCGTAGCCCGCCTCGTCGATGCCGGGGAAGTCCAGCGCGCACGTGCCCGGCGGCACCGGCTCGCCGACCATCGTCGCGGCAAGACACCAGGCCACCCCGTACGCGCCGGCCAGGCCGGACCGGTCGACGACCGCGTCGAACGCCCCCGCCACCGCGTCGCCGTCCCCGGCCAGCGCCGAGCGGAGCACGGCGGTCGCGTCGTCGAGCGTCTGCTGTGGTGAGTCCGTCACCCACAGCACGGTAGAGGGCAGGGTCAAGCCACCCACCGCCGGTCACTTTCCGTGATCAGGGCGGGCGACCTGCGGATTGAGCCGTATCCGTGGCCCCGCCGCACGGCCCAGCACGCTAATGTGCGCAGCGGACCTTCGCCCGGAGGAAGGACGACCATGTTCAAGTCACGCGCCTCGCGGGCCGCCACCCTGGCTGCCTGCGCGACGTTCCTGCTCGCCACGAGCGCCTGCGGGACTGAGGAACCCCAGGAGGCGACCACCCATCAGGTGCGCCTCTACGGTTCCGACGGCAACATGCTGAACTCGTACCCTGCCGAGCTGAAGGACCGCGCCAGCCTGGTCGACGGCATGAAGGGCACCACGCCGATGACGCCGCTGCCCGAGGACTTCAAGAACCGGCTACGGTCCGTCGACCCGAAGCTGGGCGACTTCCTCTACTCCGCCGAGACGTACGACGCGGTGGTGATCAGCGCGATCGCCGCCCAGCTCGCGGGCACGACGGACCCGGCCGCCATCGCGAAGCAGATCGTCGGGGTCACCAACGGGGGGCAGCGCTGCGAGACCGTGGCGGAGTGCCTGGCCCTGGCCCGGGCGGGCAAGGACGTCGAGTACCGCAGCGTCTCGATGACCCGCGCCGGTTTCACCGACGCCGGCGAGCCGTCCACCGCGAGCTACGGCACGCTGCACTTCGACGGCCAGCGGCTCAACGACGGCAAGACGGAGTTCGTCGGGGCCGGGGACGAGTCGGGGGCGAGCACCAAGGCCCCGCCGAAGCCGAAGAAGCAGCGCGGCGGCCGCACCGACCGCAGCGACGGCTCCCCGCTGGTCCTGGGCGGTCTGCTGTCGCAGACCGGTGACCTGTCCCTGGCGTACCCGCCGGTGTCGGCCGGCGCCAAACTGGCGATCAAGGAGATCAACGCGGCGGGCGGGGCGCTCGGCGAGCCGGTGGTCTGGATCGACGGCGACGACGGCACCAACCCGGCGGTGGCCAAGGCCACCGTGGCGAAGCACGTCGAGCGGAACGTGCACGTCATCATCGGTGCCAGTGGCTCCGGGATCTCCCGGGAGGTGCTGCCCGACGTGGTGCGGGCCGGCAAGGTCCTGTTCTCCCCGTCGAACACCGACGCCAGCCTGACCGAGCTCGACGACCAGGGCCTCTACTTCCGCACCGCCCCGCCGGACAGCCTCCAGGGCCGCGCGCTGGCCGACGTGATCCTCCGCGACGGGCCGCAGAAGATCGCCATCGTCGCCCGTAAGGACTCCTACGGCGAGGGCCTCCAGGGCACCGTCCGGGCCGAGCTGGAACGGGCCGGCATCGGCGGCGACCGGTTGAAGCTGCTGACCTACGACCCGCCGGCCGACGCCAAGGCGAACCCGGTGGACTTCGGCGCCGGCGCGAAGGAGATCAAGGACTTCGGCGCGGAGGCCGTGCTGATCATCGGCTTCGCGGAGTCCGCGCAGGTGATCCGGGCCCTCGCGGACGCCGGGGTGCAGATCCGGCATTGAGCTGCCGCCCCGTCGGGGACACGGACGGCCGCACCGGTCACCGGTGCGGCCGTCGTCGTCCAACCGGGTGCAGCTCGACGGTGAGGCGCTTCGGGGCTCAGCGCGGGCGTCGCCGCTCGAGGAACTCCGTCATCCGCCGGTGCTTCTCCTCGTCCTCGAAGAGCACCGCCTGGCTGACCAGGTCGAGGTGCGGGTGCGCGGCGGCCGGCGCGTCGACCGCCAGCTTGGTCAGCCGCAGCGCCAGCGCGGATCCCTTCGCCATCTCGTCGAGCAGCCCGTGCGCCGTGGGCAGCAGCTCGCCGGGCTCGGCCACCACCCGGTTGACCAGCCCGATCCGCAGCGCCTCCTCGGCGTCCACCCGGCGGCCGGTGAAGAGCAGCTCCTTGGCCCGTGCCTCCCCGACCAGCGCCGGCAGCCGGTGGGTCGCGCCCGCGCCGGCCAGGATCCCCAACCGGACCTCCGGCTGGCCGAACACCGCCCGCGCCGTGCAGACCCGCAGATCGCAGGCGTACGCCAGCTCGGCGCCCCCGCCCAGCGCGGGCCCGTCCACGGCCGCCACGGTCGGCATCGGCAGCGCCCGGATCCGGGCGAAGGCCGCCGAGTTGATCGCCGCGAGGGCGTCCAGCCGACCCCGCTCGCGCAGCTGCCCGATGTCCGCCCCACCGGCGAAGATCCCCTCGGTGCCGCCGGTGAGCAGCAGCAGGCGGGGCCGCGCCTCCAGGTCCGCGCAGACCTGGTGCAGCTCGGCGATCAGGTCGGCGTCGATGGCGTTGCGCTTCTCCGGCCGGTCGAGCGTCACCACCAGCCGGTCCGGGTGCTCCTCGATCCGCAGCCCACTCATTGACGGATCCCCCTTCCGTTCGCGACTGCGGGGCTCGCAAGCTCACTCCTCGCGCTCACGCTCGCACCCCGCCTTCCCAGCGGTAGAAGCCCTGGCCGGACTTCTTGCCCAGGCGGCCGGCGGCCACCATCTCCTCGAGCAGCGGCGGCGGGGCGAACCGGTCCCCGTACGCGGCCTGGAGGGTGCGCGCGATGTCCAGCCGCACGTCCAGCCCGACGAGGTCGGTCAGTTCCAGCGGGCCGACCGGGTGCCGGTAGCCGAGCACCATCGCCTTGTCGATGTCGGCCGGGCTGGCCACCCCGTCGGCGACCATCCGGATCGCCTCCAGCCCGAGGGTGACCCCGAGCCGGGAGGTGGCGAAGCCGGGCATGTCGCGTACGACGACGGGGTCCTTGCCCAGCCGGCCGGCGAGCGCGACCGCCTCGGCGGTGGTCTCCGCCGCGGTGGCCGGGCCCACCACGACCTCCAGCAGGGCCATCGCCCAGACCGGGTTGAAGAAGTGCAGCCCGAGGAAGCGCTCGGGCCGCGCCAGCCCCTCGGCCAGCGCGGCGATCGGGATGCTGGACGTGTTGCTGCCCAGCAGCGCCGGCCGCAGCGCCTCGGCCTCGCGCAGGACCGCCCGCTTCAGGTCGGGCCGCTCCGGTACGGCCTCCACCACCACGGCCGGCTCCTCGGCGACCTCGGCGAGCCCCGACCGCAGCGTCACCCGCTCCCGGTTCGTCGCGGCCCGGTCGGCGTCCAGCTTGCCGCGCGCCACCGCCTTGTCCCACAGCTCCCCGAGCCGCTCCAGGGCCGCCGCGCCCCGGGCCCGGTCCACTTCGACCAGCTCGACGGCGTGCCCGGCCCCGGCGGCCACGTACGCGATGCCGAGGCCCATCGTGCCGGCCCCGACGACGACAAAGCGGTCGCTCATGACGCCTCCCTGTCTCCGGTGGCGCGACGGGGTTGACCCGTGCCCCGCCGCCCGCTCCACTCGCTCATGGGCCGACCCTATGCAGCGGCGATCTTCCCGGCATGCGTGGGGGCGCGGCGGATCGGGTACCACGGCCCTCAACCGAGGGAAGGACGGGCCAGATGAGCCAGGCACCGGAGACCGTGCACGCCGCGGACGCGGCGGAGACCGTGGAGACCCGCGGGGACGAGCGGGTCGACCTGCTGCGCGCCGACACCAACAACGACGGCCGCACCGACGTCTGGGTGTCCGACACCGACGGGGACGGCAAGCCCGACCTGTTCCAGTTCGACACCGACCACGACGGCAAGGTGGACATCACGATGGTCGACCTCGACGAGGACGGCACCCCGGACGAGGTGGTCGACGGCGACGGCGGCCTGCCGCCCGAGCAGCTCCCCCCGACCGTCGAGGTCTGACACCCGCGCCGGGTTCCCGCGTCCGGCGGGAATCCGGCGTCGGCGTCCGGGGCTGCGCGGTCCGGCCCGGACGTCAGCCGGCGAGGCGCAGGGTGGCCAGGTAGTACGGGGCGTCGCGGTCGTCCACGTCCGTCAGGCGCCAGCCGCTGCCCCGGACCAGCTCGGCGAGCTCGTCCGGGGAGCAGACCAGGTAGTCGAACCACCCGGTGCCCAGATCCCGGTAGCGCAGCCGGAGCCGGAGCTGCCCACCGAACCGCCCCCGGCACCGGTTGCGCTCGTGGTAGCCCGTGTGCACCGGGTCCCGGCTGCCGTACGGGTCCGTGCCCTGGGCGATGACCTGCGCTCCCGGCCGGGCCAGCGCGGCGAGTGCGGCCAGCAGGGCCGGCCCCCGTTCCCGCCCCTCCAGCAGGCCGACGTTGTTGCCGAGCAGCAGGAACGTGTCGTAGCGGCGGCCGTCCGCGACGTGCGCGTCGACCGTGCCGTGCACCAGGTCGCGGACGCCCCGGCGGCGGCAGACGGCCAGCGCCCCGGCCGAGGTGTCCAGCCCGGTGACGGGCACGCCCCGCTCCTGGAGCAGCAGCGCGATCCGGCCCGCCCCGACGCCGACGTCCAGGGTCGCGCCGTGGACCCGGTCCACGGCCCGGTGGTCGTACGGCTGCCAGTCCGCCGGCCCGTCCAGGTAGTGCGCGGCGGGCGCGCCGTTGATGAGCCCGTCGTCCCGCTCGATGATCTCGATGACCGGTCGCGGCAGCCGCCCGCCGGCCAGTGGTCGGGGGCCGACCCCGGTGGCCACGGCGTACGCGTCGCGCAGCATCTCTCCGAACACGTCACCGATCCGTGGCTCCGCCGTCACGGGCTTCACGCTATCGGGCCGGTCAGTCAGCCGCAGCGGTCGTATCCTGGCGGAGTGACCACCCTGGACCGCCTCGGCGCGGAGAAGTACATCCTGCTCACGACCTTTCGCAAGGACGGTCGGGCGGTGCCGACCCCGGTCTGGGCGGTGCGCGACGGCGACGCGCTGGCGGTGTGGTCGGCGGCGGACGCCGGCAAGGTGAAGCGGATCCGGCGCAGCGGCGACGTCACGGTGGCGCCGTGCGACGTGCGGGGCCGGCCGCACGGCGAGGCGGTCGCCGCCCACGCGACCCTCTGCGACGCGGCCGGCACCCGGCGGGTGCGCGAACTGATCAAGCAGAAGTACCGGCTGATCGGCCGGCTCAGCCTGCTGGGCAGCCGCCTGCGCCGCGGCGAGAGCGGCACGGTCGGCATCCGGGTCGTCCTCGCCGACGCGCCGCCGGCCGGTTCCTGATCCGCGCCCCGCAGCCCGCGTACGCGGGCGGAGTCCGGACACGACGGAGGGCGGCGGACCATGTCCGCCGCCCTCCGTCGACAACCTGTTTGACTCCCGGTCGGTCAGTCCCCTTGGCGCTGCTGGGGAATCTGCCCCTGTAGCAGGGCCCTGACCTCCGACTCCCGGTACCGACGGTGGCCACCCAGCGTGCGGATGGCGCTGAGCTTGCCCGCCTTGGCCCACCGGGTCACCGTCTTCGGGTCGACACGGAACATCGACGCCACCTCGGCCGGTGTGAGTAGCGGCTCTGGTTCGTGCGTTCGCGATGCCATCGGTCACTCCTCCACATGTATAGACATCGGCCGGGGTCCCGCCGGCCGACGCGTCTCCCATGGTCCGGCTAGTCCCCGATGTCCGACATGGGCCGAACGGCCGAACGTCCCTAGACGGACGGATGAACCATGCCCGATTTATGCGACTTTTACACGGCAGAAACTACCTTATTCGGACTCATGATCACGGTTCGTGATGCGTCAACTACGAATTCGCCTCGGCTTGGAGGTGCTACCTGGGCGATATAGCGCTAGTTGCACCTTTCCAGCAGCTGAACCGCGCGCCAGCGCGCGACCAGCTTGTCGTACGCCGTCGAGGCCTCCTCGGCCTCGCCCCTGGACAGCCCGGCGAGCCCGGTCGCCACCAGCTCCGGGGAGTCGTCGGCGGCCAGCGTCTCGTCCGAGAGCAGCTCGACCAGGCCGCCGTAGTCCAGCTCCACCATCGACCGGGGGTGGAACTCCTCCAGCCAGCGGGCGGCCTCCTCGACCGCCTCCGTGATCGGCGCGTCGCCGATCGACTTGCGCAGCACCGACAGGGCCCGGGACGACCGGCGGCGCGCCTTGGAGATTTCCGTCCGGTAGCGCAGGGCCCGCCGCCCGGGGTGGGTCACGTGGTGCCGCTCCTCCGGGTCGAAGAGCACGAACCAGCGCAGCGGCACGCCCCAGGTGGCGATCTGCTCGTGCACCCGCGGCACGCCGTGCTCCAGCACCCGGGCCCCGCTGCGCCAGTCCTCCACGACCGCCTTCGCCTGACCGGCGAGCACCGGCGGGACGAAGGCGTCGGCCAGCACCGGCGGCACCCCGTCGCGGGCGCTGAGCGCCGCCTCGGCCACCCGGATGCGCAGGTTCCACGGGCAGACCAGCAGGGTCTCGTCGGTCTCCAGAACGTACGCCTCGTCCGGCAGGTCGGGCAGCCGCGTCCAGCCCGCACCGAGCGCCTCGATCACCGACGTCCGTTGCCGGCCCGGCCCCTCCACCGGCGCCACCGCCCGCCCCTGCTCCACGTAGCGCCGCCAGTACGACTGGCGGTCCCGGTCGAAGGCGGTCAGCGGCTCGTACACGCGCAGGTATGAAGCGAAAAGCGACGGCACGGCGCGATCCTCCCACGAATTGGAACTCGACCGTCGTCGGCGGCGCGATCACGCGCGCCGTGGGCGGCCGGGCGGCGTCGGCCGATACTAGGCTCAGCGGCACCGGCAGCATCCCGCCGGCGGTCCACAGGTCCGCGTCCCACAAGGACGCACCCCACACCAGGAGCGAGTCATGGGCGTATTCGCCACCACCGAAGACCCGGGGTCCAGCGGTCACGAACAGGTCGTGTTCTGCCAGGACAAGCAGACCGGCCTCAAGGCGATCATCGGCATCTACTCCACCGCGCTCGGCCCCGCGCTCGGTGGGACCCGGTTCTACCCGTACGCCAGCGAGGCCGACGCCCTCGCCGACGTGCTCGACCTCTCCCGGGGCATGGCCTACAAGAACGCCCTGGCCGGGCTGGACCTGGGCGGCGGCAAGGCGGTCATCTGGGGTGACCCCGAGCGGATCAAGAGCGAGGCGCTGCTGCGCGCGTACGGCCGCTTCGTGGAGTCCCTCGCCGGGCGCTACTACACCGCCTGCGACGTCGGCACCTACGTCGCCGACATGGACGTGATCGCCCGCGAGACCTCCTACGTCACCGGCCGCAGCGTCGAGCACGGCGGAGCCGGCGACTCCTCGATCCTCACCGCCTGGGGCGTGTTCCAGGGCATGCGGGCCGCGGCCGAGCACGTCTGGGACGCCCCGACCCTCGCCGGGCGGCGGGTCGGCGTGGCCGGCCTGGGCAAGGTCGGCAAGTACCTCGTCGGCCACCTGGTCGACGACGGCGCCGAGGTGGTGGCGACGGACGTCAACCCGAGGGCCCTGGAGTGGGCGCGCGCCACCCACCCGCAGGTCGCGCTGGTCGACGACGTCGCCGCGCTGGTCGCCGCCGACATCGACGTGTACGCCCCGTGCGCGCTGGGCGGCGCGCTCAACGACGACACGGTGCCGACGCTGCGCGCCAAGGTGGTCGCCGGCGCGGCCAACAACCAGCTCGCCCACCCCGGCATCGAGAAGCTCCTCGCCGACCGGGGCATCCTCTACGCCCCGGACTACGTCGTGAACGCCGGCGGCGTGATCCAGGTGGCGGACGAGATCGAGGGCTTCAACTTCGAGCGGGCCAAGCTGCGCGCGACCCGGATCTACGACACCACCCGGGAGATCCTGCGACTGGCGGACGCCGAGGGCGTGCCGCCGGCCGTGGCGGCGGACCGGCTGGCGGAGCGGCGGATGGCCGACGTCGGCCGGCTGCGCACGATCCACCTGCGCTGAGCGCCGCGCGGGGGCGGAGCGACCGTTCCGCCCCCGGCCCCGCCGGGCGACCCGTCCCGTTAGGCTGGCTTCGTGGGGTTCTGACCGGTGTCACGGGCGCTCCCGGCGCCGCTCCTTACCGGGTACAATCGGTGACGGCCGGATGACCGCGACGCGCGGTGTCGGTCGACGGTAACCCGAGGTGTCGAACGATGGCATCCCCATGTACCGTAAGAGCCACGAGAGATGCCTGACGTCATCGGGGCCCGCCTTCGGGCTGCCCCGCATTCTGTGCGAGGGGGTCGAGCCATGGGGCGCGGCCGTGCTAAGGCCAAGCAGACGAAGGTGGCCCGGGAGTTGAAGTACCACTCCCCGAACACCGACCTCACCGCCTTGCAGCGCGAACTGGCGGGTGCTGGTAAGTCTGAGCACAACTTCGACGACGACTACAAAGAGTATGTCGACGACGATGATGAGGATCACGCGGACGAAGACCCGGATCCCTGGGTGCGTCCGCCCCGCTGACCTCCGGTAGCAGCTGAGCACGCGGTGATCGCCCGCGTGCTCACGCATGTGCCCATCGAAGCGGCGCCAAGACCGACGATCAGGGACCTGCCCCTTCCGGAGAGCCCTCCGGCCGAACGGCAGGTCCCTGATCACGGTCCGCCTCAGCGGGGACGGTTGTTCCAGTTGTAGAACGTCGGGATGTTCTCGAAGTGGTTCCAGGCGCACACGGCGCTCGCGCCGTCGCCGCCCGCCACCTCGGCCCGTAGTCGCCGCGCGGCCTCGGCCTCGTGGAGGAGTGCGGTGAGTCCCGGCGCGGCTTCCCGCACCCGATCGGCGACCTCGTCCGGGGCGTCCGTCCTCCGGTCAGGCTGCCGGTGACTGGTGGTCTCGGGCATGCTCCAACACTCCCTCCAGTAAGTGGATCTTGCTGTTGCGGCAGTGCGCGGTCTGCGTACCGTCGAAACGCCCCAGCTCGAAGTAGCGGTTGGCCGCGTGGCCGCCGCCGCAGAACCCGAAGTAGGGGCAGGACGAACGGCACGCCTCGACGCCGGCGAGGAACTCGCCGACCCAGGGCGTCCGGTCCGCGTGGGCGAGGATCTCGGCCAGCGGGGTGGCCAGCACGTTGCCGCTGGCGAAGTCGCCGTACCGGACATCGGTGAAGCCGGCCAGCTCCGGCGAGAGCACGATCACCGAGCCGTCGTGGCCCACGGTCGGGATCGGATCCAACCGCCGGGGGAGCAGGTCGTCGGCGCTACCGTCCAGCACCGCCCCGGCGTACCGCAGGGACCACTCGACCTCGCGCAGGTGGATCCGGGGCTCCCGGCGCCAGGCCGCCACCAGCTCGGCCCAGAAGGCGGTCACCAGCGGTGCGTCGTGGGAGTTGTCGCGCAGGTTGACACCCTCGGTCTCCTCGATGTTGACGCCGAGCACGTCGCAGCCGAGTTCGAGGAAGTAGTCGTACAGCTCGGTGGCCAGGCCCGGCTCGGGGCGACCCACCACCGCCAGCGCAGAGAACGGCAGGCCGTGCCGGCGCAGCGCCGCCACCCCGCGCAGGATCCGGTCGTACGCGGGCCCGCCGCCCCGGGTGACCCGGTCGCCGTTGCGTTCCCGCGGGCCGTCCACGCTCACACTCACCCGCACCCCGTGCTCGACGAAGAACGCGCACCAGGCGTCGTCGATCAGCGTGGCGTTGGTCTGGACGTGGTGCTCGACCTCGGGCCCGAAGGGCGCGATCAGCGCGGCGAGGTGCTCCCGGCCGGCGGCCAGCGGCTCGCCGCCGTGCCACACCACCGAGAAGCGGCCCGCCGCCGCCCACGGGTTGACCGCCGCGGCCACCGCCTCGGCCACCGGCACCGGCATCCGCCGGTCGGCCGCGCGGAACGGCAGGTAGCAGTAGGCGCAGTCCAGGTTGCACAGGGTGGTGGGCTGCATGACCACGTACGAGGGGACGGCGGCCAGGCCGCGCATCCCGCTGAACGACCGTCCCCGAGCAGCCATTGCCCTCCTCAGCGCCTGAAGGGCTGTCGGGGAACCCGGGCGGGCGGCCCCGACAGCTTTGAGGGTGCCCTTCAGGCTAGGCGGCGACGGCCACTCGGGTGAAGGCCTGATCAGGTGCCCGTACGATCACCTGGCGTGTGGTCAGCCCCGGGTGTGCTGGCCGATCATCTGCACGTTGCCGGAGCCCTCGATGATCTCGCCGGCCTGCCACGCGTCGACGCCGCGGCCCGTCAGGGTGGCCAGCGCGCGGTCCGCGTCCTCGGCGGAGACGATCGCGAACATGCCGACGCCCATGTTGAAGGTCGCCTCCATCTCCGGGTCCTCGATCCGCCCCTTGGACTGGATCAGGTCGAAGATCGGCTGCGGCTTCCAGGTGGAGCGGTTGACCACCGCGTCGACGTGCTCGGGGAGCACCCGGACCAGGTTGCCGGGGATGCCGCCGCCGGTGACGTGGGCGATGGACCGCACCTCGGCCTCGGCGATCAGCTTGAGGCAGTCCTGCGCGTAGATCTTGGTCGGGGTAAGCAGCTCCTCGCCGAGGGTGCGCTGCCGGCCGAAGTCGTCGATCACCACGTCGAGCCGCATCCGGCCGGCGCCCAGCAGCACGTGCCGCACCAGGGAGTAGCCGTTGGAGTGCAGGCCGGATGAGCGCATCGCGATGACCACGTCGCCCACCTCGACGCGCTCCGGGCTGAGGATGTCGCTCTCCTCCACCACACCGACGCCGGTGGCGGAGATGTCGTACTCGTCCGGGCGCAGCACGCCCGGGTGCTCGGCGGTCTCGCCACCCAGCAGGGCGCAGCCGGCGTACCGGCAGCCGTCGGCGATGCCCGCGCCGATCTCGGCGACCCGGTCCGGCACGACCTCGCCGGTGGCGATGTAGTCCAGCAGGAAGAGCGGCTCGGCGCCGCACGCCACCAGGTCGTCGACCACCATCGCGACCAGGTCGATGCCGACCGTGTCGTGGATGTCCATCTGCTGCGCGATCACCAGCTTGGTGCCCACGCCGTCGGTGGACGAGGCCAGGATCGGGTTCTTGTACTTCTTCGTGTCCAGCCGGAACAGGCCGGCGAAGCCGCCCAGGTCGCCCATCACCTCGGGGCGCCGGGTCTGCTTCACCTTCGACTTCAGCAGCTCGACCGCACGGTCGCCCGCCTCGATCGAGACCCCGGCGTCCGCGTACGAGACCGAGCGTTTGCGCGCCTGACGGCCGGCGCCGGCCGTCCAGGGCTGGCGGTCGTCGCCGGCGCCGGTCGGGCTGCTTCCTGCGCCGCTGCGCTCGGACACGTGCGTCACGGTTCTCCCCTTTGGTTCTGGCGCCGCGCCGGCGGTGGCCGGGCCGCGCCGGGTGGTGCTACGGGCGGTGTGTGGTCACGCCGCCCGGAGTGGCGACGAGCGGGGCGGTGTGCTCCGGGGTGTCGGACGCCTGCGCGGCGACCCGCCGGCCCACCCCTTCGAGCACGTGCTTGCCGATCAGGTTGCCGGCGGGCAGCTCGATCGGGTACTCCCCGTCGAAGCACGCGCGGCACAGCCGGGTCTTCGGCTGCTCGGTGGCGGCGATCAGGCCCGGGAGCGACACGTAGCCGAGCGTGTCGGCCCCGATGGAGCGTCGGATGCCGTCGTTGTCCAGCCCGTTGGCCAGCAACTCGGCGCGGGTGGCGAAGTCGATGCCGTAGAAGCACGGCCAGTTGACCGGCGGCGAGGAGATGCGGACGTGCACCTCCAGCGCGCCGGCCTCGCGCAGCATCCGCACGATCGCCCGTTGGGTGTTGCCGCGCACGATCGAGTCGTCGACCACGACCAGCCGCTTGCCCCGGACGTTCTCCCGCAGCGGGTTGAGCTTGAGCCGGATGCCGAGCTGGCGCAGCGTCTGCGACGGCTGGATGAAGGTGCGCCCGACGTACGGGTTCTTCATCAGGCCGGCGCCGTAGGTGATGCCGGACTCCTCGGCGAAGCCGATCGCGGCCGGGGTGCCGGACTCCGGCACCGGGATCACCAGATCGGCCTCGACCGGGTGCTCCTTGGCCAGCTGGCGGCCGATCTGCACGCGGGCGGAGTGCACGTTGCGGCCGGCGATGGTGGCGTCCGGGCGGGCGATGTAGACGTACTCGAAGAGGCAGCCCTTGGGCTCCGGGGCGGCGAACCGGCTGGAGCGCAGGCCGTCCTCGTCGATCGCGATCAGCTCGCCGGGCTCGACCTCGCGGACCACGCTCGCGCCGACGATGTCCAGCGCGGCGGTCTCGCTCGCCACCACCCAGCCGCGCTCCAGCCGGCCCAGCACCAACGGGCGCACGCCGTGCGGGTCGCGGGCCGCGTAGAGCGTCGACTCGTCCATGAACACGAAGCTGAACGCGCCGCGCAGCTGCGGCAGCACCTCCAGCGCCGCCGCCTCGACCGACAGGTCCGGCCGGCTGGCCAGCAGCATCGTCACCAGGGAGGTGTCGTTGGTCGAGCCGTCGGCGACCAGGCCCCGCTCGGTGACCTCGCGCTGGAGCTCCGCCGTGTTGACCAGGTTGCCGTTGTGGGCCAGCGCGATGGTGGTGCCGGACGTGGTGGACCGGATGGTCGGCTGGGCGTTCTCCCAGGTCGAGCCGCCGGTGGTGGAGTAGCGGGCGTGCCCGATCGCCACGTGCCCGCGCAGGCTGGCCAGGGTCGGCTCGTCGAAGACCTGGGCGACCAGGCCGAGGTCCTTGTAGACCACCACGCCCGAGCCGTCGCTGACCGCGATGCCCGCGGCCTCCTGGCCGCGGTGCTGGAGGGCGTAGAGCCCGAAGTAGGTCAGGTTGGCGACCTCCTCCCCGGGCGCCCAGACGCCGAAGACGCCACACGCGTCCTGGGGGCCTGGTCGTTGGGGATCAAGGTCGTGGCTCAGCCGGCCGTCGCCTCGGGGCACCTGCGCTCCCTCATGCTGGTCTGGACCGGCCTTGCGGAATCACGCGGGGGCGGATCCGCACTCCCAGGCCGGGACCACTGTCGTCGCCTGACAGTGTACGCGAATCCGTGTCGATACAGAAAGTCACGATCCGGCTCCGAGACGTCACCGATCGATGCGTATCGCCGCAGCTAGAGGGGCAGGTGCGCGGAAAGATCCGCCCGAATTCCGCTCACCTGTACGCGACCCTGGGTGATCGCGTCGGCCCATTCGAGCCGTCCGGTGGCCACCGCCAGCCAGGTCTCGGGCGCCATCTCGACGACGTTCGCGGGGGTGCCACGGGTGTGTCGGGGACCGGGAACGCACTGAACTGCGCCGTAAGGTGGGACACGCACCTCCACCGATCGGCCGGGGGCGCGCTCCGCGAGGACGGTCAACAGGGCACGGACCGCCTCCCGGAGGACCGGTCGTTCGGGCGTACGCCCCTCGTCGAGCGCCGACAACGCCGCCGCGACCGCGGCGGACTTAATGTGCGGAGAGGACACGACGGGACGATACGGCCTCAGCGCGCCGCGCCCGACGCTGGCCCTGGGTCGCGCCGATCCGGTCAGACAAGGCATAGTTGCCGACGGCGTATTCGTACCGTGATGATCCCCGGCCCGGCGCCCGCCGCCGAGGGAAGTCAGTCCGGAAGGCGGTGGACGTGTCAACACACCGACGTGCCTGGAAGCAGCGGGCCGGTGTGGTCGTGGCGCTGGTTGTCGGCGCTCTGCTCGCTGCCCCCGCCACACCAGCCCTCGCCGCCGACGTCACCGTGTCGCCCGGCTCGGTCACCGTCAACGCCGGCAGCGACACCGCCGTCACCGTGCAGGTCACCCCCCGCGACGGCGACGAGAAGGTCCAGGTCAGCATCGCCGGTCTCCCGGGTGGTGTGAGCTGCGCGAGCGGCTGCGGGGAGATCGACTTCAACAACGACCGGCCGAGGTCCCAGCTGCTGCGGATCAGGGCCAGCGACAACGCCGGCGACGCGAACGTGACCGTCACGGTGACGGTCGAGGCCGAGTCCGGCCCGGGCACCGCCCCGCTCCAGCTCAGCGTCAAGGGCAAGGCCCAGCCGTCCGAGCCCGCGCAGGCGCAGACCGTCAAGTCGGTCTCCGGCAAGGTGGTTGCCCAGGCCAACGGCAAGGCCGTGCCGAACGCCGTGGTCATGCTCCAGGACGGCGCCGGCAAGAAGCGCGACACGATCAGCGACGACGACGGCAACTTCCGCTTCACCGGCACCAGCGAGAAGCCGATCGCGCCCGGTCGGCTCGCCGTCGGTGCCAGCGTCGGTGAGGTCTACGCCACCAAGAGCTTCGACGCGTCCGCCGGTCAGAGCATCACCGGCCAGCGCATCGCCCTGGCGATCAAGGTCGAGACGACCCCGAGCCCCACCCCCTCGGCCAGCGAGGAGCCCCTCCCGACCGAGGAGCCCGTCGAGGAGACCCCCGAGGAGAGCGCCGAGGCGACCCCGGGCGCGGCGGCCAACGCCAGCAACGAGGACTCCGGCGGCATGAGCTCCTGGCTGATCATCCTGCTCGGCGGCCTGCTCGTCGCCGCCGGTGTCGGCACCATCGTGCTGCTCTGGATGCGCCGCAAGGACAGCGGCGACGAGGCCGACGACGACGCCCCGGCGGGCGCCGCGGCCGGCGCGGTCCCGGCCGCGCGTGGGGCGTTCCGGGGCGCGGACGACCAGACCCGGGTGGTCAACCGGGTCGGCGCCACGCCGGATCCGACGATGGTCGGCGGCACCTCGCTCAGCGACGCCCCGACGATGATGCACCGCCCCGTGGTCGACGACGTGCCGCCGGACCCGTACGGCGCTCCCCCGCAGCCCTACGGCGCAACGGGCAGCCAGCAGGCCTGGGGCGGCAGCGGTTACGGCGGCGAGCCGGCCGGCGCGGGTGGCTACGGCGGTGCCGGCTACGGCAACGCCCCCGCCTCAGGCGGCGGCTACGGCAGCGGCGGCTACGGCAACGCGCCGTCCTCGGGGAGCGGCTACGGTAACGCCCCCGCCTCGGGCGGCGGCTACGGCGGCAACGACTACGGCGCTCCGGCGGGTGCGGCCGGCCCGGCGGGCGGCGGACGGGGCTACGGCGAGCGGTACGACGAGCCGACCGGCCGCTACACCGGCGACGCCACGCAGTACCCGGCCCCGGCCGACCCGTACGCGACCGGCGTCTACCAGCCGGAGCAGGGTCAGGGCTACGGCCAGCCCGAGCCTGGGGCGTACGGCCGGGGCGGCGAGCCGACCGGCGGTTACGACCAGCCGGGCGGCGGCTACGAGCGGGGTGGCTACGGCCAGCCGGGCGGCTACGGCCAGGAGCCGGCGGCGCCGCGCGGCGGCTACGGCCAACCGGGCGGCTACGACCAGCCCACCTCGTACGACAACCAGGGCTACGGCCAGGGCGGCTACGGCCAGGAGCCCCCGCAGCAGCGCGGCGGCTACGACAACCAGGCCGGCTACGGCGAGGGTGGCTACGGCCAGCCGGGCGGCTACGACGACCCGCAGACCGGTCGCGGTCGCCCGGACGGCCCGCCGCAGCAGGACCGGGGCGGCCGCCGACTGGACTGGATGGACGACTGACCGCTCGGGGCACGCCCCCGACGACAGCACCACGGCGAGGGCCGTCCGGACTCCGGGCGGCCCTCGCCGCTGTCGAGGGCCGAGCCGGGCGGACACCGGCGACCGCCGCCACGGGCGGGTCCAGGACACGCCGCTCCGGGGCCGGTGTGCGGCAGGGCCGTCAGGCGGCGGAGAAGACGCCCTGACGCAGCACCGGGACCACGCCCGAGACGCCGACCCGGATGGCGACCTCCACGTCCTCGGCGAAGCCGCCCTCGATGAGCTCGCGGCCCGACACACTGCCGCACACCGCGGCGGGGACGTCGGGGGTGCTGGCGAGCGCGGCGAGCGCCATGGCCGCCTCCACGGAGAGGCCGCCCGGCACACCCGACAGGGCGTCCAGCACGCTGGCCGCCCCGAGCTGGTCCTCGACGGAGGGGCGTAGCGAGCCGTCCGGCCAGCGCTCACCCGAGGCGATCACGCCGATCGGCGCGTCCACCGAGCCGTACCCCTGGTGGCCGAGCCAACGCCCGACGGCGCGCGCGTTGCGCAGGCACGCCGCGACCACCGGCAGCCCGGTGGCGCTGGCCGCCGCGCTGATCGCCGAACCGTTCGGCGACGGCAGCACGAGGTCGGCGACGACCGGCGCGGTGGTCAGCGCCGCCGGCGAGAGCGACCACGGATGGTCCGGGGTCGTGTGCCGGCGACCCACCGCCGCGACCGCGCCGACCCGCCGCGCGTAGTCGGCCGCCTGCGCGCCCCACGGGAACGGGTGCACCCGCATGCCGCGCCCGACCGCGACGTCCACGGCGGTGGTGAACGACAGCACGTCCACCACCACCAGCACCGCACAGACCCGGCCCAGCTCGGCCGCCCCCGTCAGCCCCCAGTCGAACCGGGCGCCGGATCCGGGTTGGACGTGGACGGCCGCGGCCACCGCCTCAGCGCTGACCGGGCTCGGTGTCACCGGACTCGGGAACCGGCGCCCCGCCGGCCTCGGCCGGCCGGTCGGCGGCCTCGGCCGGGTGCTCCGGGCCGGGTGCGACGGTCTCCGCCGGGGCCACCGGCTCGACGGCACCGGTCGGCGGGACCGGCGCGGCCGAGGCGATCGGCTCGGCCGCGACGGCCGCCGGGTCCACCGGCGCCACCTCGGCCGGCTCGGCGACGGGCAGCGGCACGGCCTCGACCGCACCCGCCACACCGGCGGCCGGCGCGGGCACCTCGACGACCCCCGCGCCCCCGAAGAGGCGCGGCAGCGTCTCGCCGTGCGCGGCGCGCAGCTCGTCCAGGCCGATCCGGAACTGGCCGTGCACCTCCAGCGCGCCGCCGGACGGGTCGGTGACCCCGATCAGCTCGAACGGCACCCCGCGCTCGGCGCAGAGGGCGGTGAACGCCTTCTCGTGGCCGCGCGGCACCGACACCAGGACCCGCCCGGCGGACTCGCTGAACAGGTAGACGAACGGCATCGAGCCGCCGTCGAAGCGCTCCGGCACCGCGATGCGGGCGCCGACGCCGCGCCGCAGGCAGGACTCCACCAGGCTCTGCGCGAGGCCGCCGTCGGAGAGGTCGTGCGCGGAGCTCAGGTGCCCGACCCGCGCGGCCTCCGCCAGCAGGTCGGCCAGGAGCCGCTCGCGGGCCAGGTCGACCTGCGGGGGTACGCCGCCGAGGTGCTCGTGGGTGACCCACGCCCACTCCGAGCCGGAGAGCTCCACGTGCGTCTCGCCGAGCAGGAAGATCTGGTCGTGCTCGCCGCCCGGGCGGGCCACGAAGCCCATCGGCACCCGGTTGGCCACGTCGTCGAGCACGCCGAGCACACCGACCACCGGGGTCGGGTGGATCGGCGCCGCGCCCGTCTGGTTGTAGAAGCTGACGTTGCCACCGGTGACCGGGATGCCCAGCTCGGCGCAGCCGTCCGCCAGGCCACGGACGGCCTCGGCGAACTGCCACATCACGCCCGGGTCCTCCGGCGAGCCGAAGTTCAGGCAGTTGGTGACGGCGATCGGCGTCGCGCCGGTGACGGCGACGTTGCGGTACGCCTCCGCCAACGCGAGCTTCGTGCCGTGGTAGGGGTCGAGGCGCGCGTACCGGCCGTTGCCGTCCACCGACAGCGCCACGCCGAGCCCGGTGCGCTCGTCGATCCGGATCACGCCGGAGTCCTCCGGCTGGGCGAGCACGGTGTTGCCCAGCACGTAGCGGTCGTACTGCTCGGTGACCCAGGTCTTGTCGGCCAGGTTCGGCGACGCGATCATGCGCAGCACGGTCTCGCGCAGCGCCTCCGGGTCGGCCGGCCGGGGCAGCGTCTCCGCGCGGTCGGCCTGGAGCAGGATCAGGTCCGCCGGCTCGCGCATCGGGCGGGCGTAGACCGGGCCGTCGTCGACCAGCGAGCCCGGCGGCACGTCGACCACCAGCTGGTCGCGCCAGGTGATCAACAGCCGGCCCGGCCGGCCGTCCGGCTCCGGCGGGGTGACCTCGCCGATCGCGGTGGCCCAGACGCCCCACTTCTCGGCGGTCTTGAGCACCGCGTCGAGCTTCTCCGGCTCGACGACCAGCAGCATCCGCTCCTGCGACTCGCTGGCCAGGATCTCGTGCGGCTCCATCGAGGGCTCGCGCAGCGGCACCCGCTCCAGCCAGACCCGCATGCCGGTGCCGGCCGCCGCGGCGGTCTCGGTCAGCGCGCAGGTCAGGCCGGCGCCGCCGAGGTCCTGGATGCCGACGACCAGCCGGGCGTCGTAGAGCTCCAGGCAGGCCTCGATGAGCAGCTTCTCCATGAACGGGTCGCCGACCTGCACCGACGGGCGGCGCTGCTCGCTGCCCTCGTCGAAGGTGGCGCTGGCCAGCACCGACACGCCGCCGATGCCGTCCCGGCCCGTGCGGGCGCCCATCAGCACGACGACGTTGCCCGGGCCGGCGGCGGCCTTGTTCTGCAGCCGGTCGACCGGCAGCACGCCGAGGCAGAGCGCGTTGACCAGCGGGTTGCCCTGGTAGCAGGGGTCGAAGACGACCTCGCCGCCGATGTTCGGCAGGCCCAGGCAGTTGCCGTAGCCGCCCACGCCGGCGACGACGCCGGGCAGCACCCGGGCGGTGTCGGGGTGGTCGGCGGCACCGAAGCGCAGCGGGTCCATGACCGCGACCGGGCGGGCGCCCATGGCGAGGATGTCCCGGACGATGCCGCCGACGCCGGTGGCCGCGCCCTGGTAGGGCTCGACGAAGCTCGGGTGGTTGTGCGACTCGACCTTGAAGGTCACCGCCAGGTCGGCGGAGACCTGCACCACGCCGGCGTTCTCGCCGATGCCGGCTAGGAGCCGGTCGCTCGGCGGGGCCTTCTCGCCGAACTGGCGCAGGTGCACCTTGCTCGACTTGTAGGAGCAGTGCTCGCTCCACATGATCGAGTACATCGCCAGCTCGGCCTGGGTGGGCCGCCGGTCGAGGATCTGCCGGATCCGCTCGTACTCGTCGTCGCGGAGCCCCAGCTCGGCGTACGGCTGGAGTTCACCGGGGGTGTCCTCGGCGCGCGGCACGGTGTCCAGGCCGTCGGCCCAGTCGGCGGTCGCCGGCCCGGGAGGCCCGGCCGGCGGCACGACGGCGGCCGGACGCGGCTCCACCGGCTGCGCCGGGGCGGCCGGGAAGGCCTCCGGGTTATCCCGTACCTCGTCCGGATGGGTGGTCATGACCTCTCCTCGCTGCGCTCGCGTCCGCCCGACGGGCGGGTGAGCCGACCGATGATGCCGCGCACGGTCACGCCGGCGCCCCCACCAGGTGCTTGAGCACCGAGGTGAAGAAGCCGAGACCGTCGAGGGAGGGGCCCGTGAGCGCCTCCACCGCGTGCTCGGGATGCGGCATGATGCCGACCACGTTGCCGGCGGGGTTCGTGATCGCGGCGATGTCGCGCTGCGACCCGTTGGGGTTGCCGCCGACGTAGCGGGCGACGACCCGGCCCTCGGCTTCGAGCTGGTCCAGCGTCGCGGTGTCGGCGACGTAGCAGCCCTCGCCGTTCTTGACCGGGATCAGCACCTCCTGGCCGGGCTGGAACGCGTTGGTCCACGCGGTGCCGGCCGACTCGATGCGCAGGACCTGGTCGCGGTTGCGGAAGTGCAGGTGCTGGTTGCGCGTGAGCGCCCCGGGCAGCAGGTGGGCCTCGCAGAGGATCTGGAAGCCGTTGCAGATGCCGAGCACGGGCAGGCCGCCCCGGGCCGCGTCCACGATCGTCTCCATCACCGGGGCGAACCGGGCGATGGCGCCGCACCGCAGGTAGTCGCCGTAGGAGAAGCCGCCGGGCAGGACGACGGCGTCCACCCCGTGCAGGTGCGGGTCTCCGTGCCACAGGCGGACCGGTTCGGCGCCCGCGATCCGGACGGCCCGGGCCGCGTCCCCGTCGTCGAGCGAGCCGGGGAAGGTGACCACACCGACCCGGGCGGTCACGAGCGGGTGTCCACGGTCTCGTCGGCCTCGGCCAGGCGGACCGTGAAGTCCTCGATGACCGGGTTGGCGAGCAGCTTGTCGGCGATCTCCCGGGCCCGGTCCAGGTCCGGTTCACCGGTGAATTCGATCTCGATCCGCCTGCCGATCCGAACCGAGGCGACGTCGCTGACGCCGAGCCGGGGCAGCGCGTTTGCGACGGCCTGGCCCTGGGGATCGAGGATCTCGGGCTTGAGCATGACGTCGACGACGACGCGAGGCACTGGGCACTCCTGACTGTGTACGCAGTTGGGTGCCGACCCACAACGGGCGAGCGCAGCCAGCCTACCTGGCAGATCCGGCCTCGGACGCACCGGCCGGACGCGGTCCAGGCAGTGATCGGCATTCCCGGCGCGGGGCCCGGGGACCGATACGGGTTCGTTGCGATCCCGATGCGCATCCGTTGCCGACCGGCCCGTTTCGCCCCGCTCCGTCGGGCCGCCGGGCCCTCCCCCGTCACCCCCGCCCGCCATATCATCTCATCCATCATTTTCGATGGATCTCTTGTGAACGACATCTCAGGAGCCCTACCGTACATCGTCGTACGTCGATCGGACGTGCCCGACCGTCGGGCCACCCCCGCCCGCCGGTCGACAGTTCGACCCGGTGAACCCGGGCCCCGTCCCCGAAGGAGCCCCCATGCGCATCCGATCCATGATCGCGGTGCTGGCCACCGCAGCGGCCGGCCTGCTCGGCGCCAGCTCCGGCGCCCTCGCCGCCCCGGCCGGTCCGCAGCCGATCATCGGCGGCAGCACCGTCTCGTCGGCCCCGTGGGCCGCCGCCGTGCTCAGCAACGGCTCGTTCACCTGCTCCGGCACGATCATCGCGCCGGAGTGGGTGCTCACCGCCCGGCACTGCGTCAACGGCACGATGTCCGTCCGGGTCGGCAGCGTCTACCGCTCCTCCGGCGGCGTCACCCGCACCGTCAGCGCCAGCTACAGCCGGTACGACCTGGCCCTGCTGCGCCTGTCCAGCTCCGTGAGCACCTCGTACGTCACGCTGGCCAGCAGCAACCCGCCGATCGGCTCGACCAACTCGATCTACGGCTGGGGCATGACCTGCTACAGCGGCTGCTCGGCCTCCACCCAGCTCAAGACCGCGTCCGTCCAGGTGACCAGCAACAGCGCCACCGACGCGTACGGCGGCCAGGCGATCCGCAGCACGCGGATCAACGGCAACGCGTGGCGGGGCGACTCGGGCGGCCCGCAGTTCTACAACGGCCGCCAGGTCGGCGTCGCCTCCACCGCCGACGGCCAGAGCATCCAGAACTACGGCAGCGTCGCGTACAACCGGGCCTGGATCACCCAGACGGCCGGTGTCTGACGGTTAGCGCCACGGCAGGCGCGGATGGTCGGCAGCGCGCCGACCGTCCGCGCCGCGCCGTTTTGCAGCATCCGATCAGGTGAACAGGGCCGGCGATCGGGCGTCTCGTCGCCCTGACAGCATCGGAGGCGTGCTGGTCGTGACGACGGAGCAACTACCCGGGTACGAGATCCGCCAGATCCTCGGCGAAGTGGTGTCATCGATGGCCAGGACGCGGAACCCGTACCGCGAGGGCGTCAAGAACCTGCGCGGTGGCGCGTACGACCCGATGGCGCCCGACAACCTCACGAGGTGGCGTACGGACTCGGTGGCCCGGCTCGGCGAGGAGGCCCGCCGCATCGGCGCGAACGCCGTGGTGGGGATGCGCTTCGACAGCCGCGACTGCGGCGAGATGTGGATGGAGATCTGCGCGTACGGCACGGCCGTGGTCGTCGCGCCCAAGATGCCCGACGTCATGCCGCCCGACCAGCCGCTGGTCGCCGCGGAGACCGCACACGATCCCGCCTTCGCCGAGTCCCCGGGCGGCATCGCCGAACCGGCGAGCGCCCCCAACCTCCGCTCGGCCGCCGAAACCCCCACCCGCGACTCCTGACCCACCCGCCCGAGGGTCAGAGGATGGGGGGTGGGGTGTAGG
>NZ_JBPQTK010000092.1:0-24813 GCF_051386315.1 Micromonospora sp. URMC 107 | reverse complement strand
GGGCGAGCATGAGCTGGCCGCGCAGCCGCTCCCGCAGTGGATACCGTCGCACCAGCCCGGTCAGCTCGCCGACCACCCCGCCGCCGCACGCTTGGTCGGTCCCACCGGCCACCCGGCCGGTGGTCGGCAGGCCGGCGGAACTGCCGCCGCCGGTGGCGGACTTCGTGGGGCGCGGGGCGGAGGTCGACGCCCTCCGCGCCGCGCTGACGGGTGGTCCGCGCCCCGTGGCGGTCGTGCACGGTCGCGGCGGGACCGGCAAGACGGCGCTCGCGCTGGAGGTGTCGCACGCGCTCGCCGGGCGATTCCCCGACGGCCAGCTCTTCGCCGAACTCGGCGACCGGGATCCGGCGGAGGTGCTGGGCGGGTTCCTGCGGGCGTTGGGCGTCGAGGAGGCGAGCCTGCCGGCGTCGCCGCAGGAGCGTGGGGCCCGCTACCGCAGCCTGCTCGACGGCCGGCGGCTGCTGGTGGTGCTGGACGACGCGCGGGCCGAGGCGCAGGTGGCCCCGCTTCTGCCGGGCGTCCCGGGGTGCGCCGTGCTGGTCACCAGCCGTGCCCGGCTGGGGGTGCTGGCCGGGGCGGACCGCCACCGGCTGGGGACACTGCCGGCGCGCCACGCCGTGGAGCTGCTGTCGCGCACCGCCGGGCCCGACCGGGTCGCCGCCGAGCCGGCCGCCGCGCGCCTGCTGGTGGCCCGCTGCGGGCACCTGCCCCTCGCGGTGCGGATCGCGGGGGTACGGCTGGCCGCGCGGCCACGCTGGCGGCTCGGCCGAATGGTCCGGCGGCTGCGGGACCCCGGCCGGCGCCTGGACGAGCTGGCCGCCGCCCACCTCGACGTGCGGGCGAGCCTGGCCCGCGACCACTCGGCGCTCGACGCGCCGCTGCGGCGGGCCCTGCGGGTCGCGGCGCTGCTGCCGTACGCCCCCTTCGGACCCGCCGAGCTGGCCCGCCGCCTCGACGTGCCGCCCGACCTGGCCGAGGACCTCGCCGAGGCGCTGGCCGAGGCGGGCCTGCTCGACGTGGTCGACGACGACGGGGCGACCTACCGGCTCGACGGCCTGGTCCGGGCGTACGAGCGCGAGCGCGCCGAAGGGCTGCGCCGCGCGTGTGCCTGCGCCGTGCGGCCGGAGCACCCGGGCGGGGGCCGTGTGGCCCCCCCCCGGTCCGCCGTCACACGCAGGGCCCGCCCCAGTAGTGCGAGCTGATCTCGTTGTCGGCCGGGGTGCCGTCGTTGAACACCTCCCAGCCGAGGGTGAAGTCCTGCCAGTAGTCGCCGTGGTCCAGGCACATCCGGCCGCCCCGGTAGAACGTCTCGACGTGCATGTGTACCGCGCTGACCTCCGGGACGTAGAACCCGTTGTTCCAGACCGAGGTCGCCATGTTGTCGAGGCCGTAGTATCCGCCGCAGTCCCACCGGCCGCCGGTCCCACCGCCGCCCGCGTTACCCCAGTTCTTCTCCGTTCCCTCCCAGGCGCACCACTTGCCCTGGAAGTTGGCGTGCTCGTAGGCGTAGAACCAGCCGTCGGCCTCGGCGGCCGAGGTGCTGCCGGCGGTGGACCCCGCCCGGCCGGCCGTCCCGGCGACCGCCGGGGCCTTGTAGGGCAGCTCGACGTGTTCGGCGGGGCCGTCCCGGTCCGGCTCGGCCGCCGCCGCGGGGCCGGACCGGGCCGCCGCCGGAGCGAATCCGGGCGTCGCCGACGCGGTGCCCGGCGCGACGGCCAGCAGCGTCACGAGCGTCGCGACGCCCGCCATGAGCGTGTACAGGCGTTTCATCTGTTCCTCCTTCTCGGCCCGGCGACGGTCGCCGGGCCGGTCATCGGTCTTCGGATGCGGCGACGACGGCCCGGGCCCGGGGCAGCGCCGCCCGTTCGAGCCGGTCCCGCGTCGCCACGTCCTGGCGGTGGGCCGCCGCCAGGTCCGCGTCGTGCCGGGCGTCCAGGGCCCGGGCGGTGGCGGCCAGGCCGCCCTCGGCGCACCGCGCCTCGGCGACGGCGGCGGCGACCTCGGCCGCGCGTCCCCGGTCGGCCACGTGCTCGCGCAACTGCCCGGGCGTGTCGACCGGGTACCCCCGCTGCCGCAGGCACTGCGACCATGGCCGCAGCGCCGCCGTCCAGGCGGGGTCCGCGAGCACCCGACGCTCCCGCAGGGACGCCAGCTGGGCCACCACCTTGCTCGAGCGGTACCAGGCGGCCAGGTCGCCGTAGAGCCGCTGCCACGCCTGCGCGGTGCAGCCCTCGGCGCTGTGCCGGATGACGCCCCCGGACGGCAGCCGCGCCTCCAGGCCCTCCGGGCGGGCGCCGTTGAGCGCGACCAGCGCCGCGGCGCGCCGGTCCCGGGGCAGGGCGGCGAAGTACCGCTGGTTGGGGTCGGTGAGCCGGCGGGCGTTCGCCGCCTCGATCAGGTCCGTGCCGAACCCGTGCGCCCGGGCCCACCCGACGTCGTCGACGACGTACGGGAACACGCGCGGTTCGTCCGTCCGCTTCGGCGGGCCCAGCCACAGCTGGAAGCCCGCACGGTTCATGCACTCCCTGGTCAGGAGCTGTTCGGCCCGGTCCAGCACGCGCCGGTCGTCGGCGGTGACCGCGACCGGGGGGACCGGCGCGGGGCCGGGGGACGGCGGGGTGGCCGACGACCCGGTCAGGGGCGACGCGGCCACGAGCGCGGCGGCGACGGCCAGGGCCGCCCACCAGCCCCGCCGCAGCGGCCCGGTCGTTCTCCGTACTCGCATGGGGCGAGCACACCAGTGGCGGGTACCGATCCCGTACCGCCGCCGTACCCGCCGACGCCCGGCGTGGCGGAGCCCGGCACCGGCTCACGGCCCGAGGTGCCGCGCACCGCCGGCACCCGGCGGGTGATCCGCCGGCGCCAGGGGGCTCAGGCCGGCAGGGTGGCGGTCAACCGCTGCGCGGCGACCTGCGCCCCGTCGGCGCGGATGACGGCGGCGAACGCGCGGGCGCGGGCCGCCACCTCGGGCCGCAGCGCGGCGCCGAGAGCCGCGGTCAGCGACTCGGCGGTCGGTACCGCGCCGGGGTGTGCGGTGCCGATGCCGAGCGCGGACACGCGTCGCGCGAAGTAGTGCTGGTCGTAGACCTGCGGTATGACGACCTGTGGCGTCCCGGCCCGCGCGGCCGTGGTCGTGGTGCCCGAGCCGCCGTGGTGGATCACCGCGGCCACCTCCTTGAACAGCGCCTGCTGGTTCACCTCGCCGACGACCAGGCAGTCGGGTGCCCGGTCGGTGAGCGTGAGTGGCGCCCAGCCCCGCGAGACGACCAGACGGCAGCCGACCGCGCGCACCGCCCGGATCGCCGTCTCCAGCAGGCCGGGGGGCGTGGCGACACTGCCGAATCCGACGTAGACGCACGGTCCACCGGCGTCCAGGAAGGTCCTCAACTCGGTGGGCAGGGGCCGCTCGTCCGGCAGGAGCCAGGCGCCCGGTTGATAGACGGCCGTGCCGGCGGCGTCCGGCCAGGGCGCCAGCGTCGGGTCGGTGGCCAACCACGGCTGGTCGGTGTGGATGTGGTCGCTGACGTCGTCGACCGGGGCCAGTCCCAATCCCGCCCGGAGCGCGTTGAGCGGCACGCCGAAGGTGTCGTTGACCTGCCGCAGGTTGGCGGCCCACAGTTCGTCGTTGTCGGCCGACGCGGGCGGCGGCGCCTGCCCGAGCAGTGGCAGCGGCAGTGGCGGGTGGTGTGGTGAGGGCAGGGCCGCCGGGCAGAGCGCCGCGAAGACGTACGGTATGCCCCGCTTCTCCGCCACGGTACGGGCGGCGATCTGCAGGCCGGTCGACGCGACGAGGACGTCACAGTCCCGGGCCGCCGCCGACAGCACCTCGAACTGGATGCCGATGGAGGACGCGGCCAGCTGACGTACCTGCGCCGGCGAGGGACGGGGCGCGGCGCGCGGCCTGGGCGCCGCGGACCTGCGCCAGGGCGGGCCGACGGGCACGAAGGGAATCTTGAAGGTCGCCACCCACCGGGCGAAGTCCGGCGGGGCGCAGAGGCGGACCTGCAGGCCGAGAGCCTTCAGCCGCGCCGCCAGCGCCACCAGGGGCTGGACGTCGCCGCGCGACCCGAGGGTCGACAGCAGTACGCGCTTCATGTTCGCCTTTCCGTCTGTTGCGGCGGATCCGGGCGCGGCGTGACGGGGCCGGGACACCTGCGGCGGGCCTGGCTGCACCGTCGATCCACCAGCCCGGCGCCGGGGAGCGCCCCGGCGCCGGTGCCGTGGGTCACGCCCTGGCGGCGACCGGGCCGGGCGTGCGGCGCGCGGCGCTGGTGACGGGCCGGCGGGCCCGCAACGTCAGCACGTCGCCGAGCCCCTCGACCGCGCGCAGCTCGGCCGCGTACTCGGCGGCCTGTGCCTGGCGCAGGTAGTCCAGCGTCTGCGGGTCGGCGGCGCACATCCCGGGCGTCGAATCGGCGGTGGCCACCAGGTGGACCTCACCGGCCAGCGCCACCGAGGCGGAGATGAACTGGCAGAGTTCCGGCCACAGGAGGTATCGCCAGAAGTCGACGCTGACCACCGCGTCCAGGCTGCCCGGCGGCATGGGCGGGGCGACGCCGAGCAGGTGGAAGTTGGTCGGCCCGATGGGTGCGGAGTAGTCGAAGGTGAGCGCCGAGGCGGGCAGCCCCGACTCGGCGCGGCCGGTGCCTATCCAGAGCACCCTGGGTCCCCGCAACTGGCCGGCGAGGCGCGCGGCCGCGGGCCCGATCGCGCAGGCCGACCGCTCGACGCACTCGTCGATGAGCGCCCGGTAGTGCAGGATCCGCCGGATCGCCTCGTACCCCATGACCGCGGTGAGGAACTCCCACTCCAGGCAGGAGTACGTCTTGGCCGCCTGCTGGAAGTTGGCCTTCATCTCCATCCAGTTGCGGGTGATGTTCTTGTGGTGCGGCAGGTGGACGACCCGGGCCTCGTCGTCGTAGCCGAAGTTGACGCCGTCCGGCAGGCTCCGGTCCACGCGGTAGAACAGCTCGACGTCCTCCACGCCGTAGCTCAGGCCGAACGCCTCGCGGTAACCGCCGACCTGCGCGAAGAGCGAGGTGGCGAGTGAGATGTTGTGCGTGTAGGCGACCACCCAGCCGGCCCGCAGCCAGGCGCCGTCGTCGTCCGGGAGTCCCGTCGCGAACCGCAGGTCGCCACCGTGTGGGAAGGCCCGCGCGATCGTGTGCGACTCCCCGGCCAGCACGGCGGGCAGGTCCGCGAGGCCGATCTCGTCCCGCCGGCCGATCAGCACCGCCGCGTTGCCGGGGGTGCTGTGCCACGCCAGGTGCCTCTCCAACAGGTCGGGCACCGCCCACGAGTCGGCGTCGAGGAAGACCAGCACGGGCGCGGAGGCACGGCGCGCTCCTTCGTTGCGGGCGACGGAGCGGCCCTTGCGCCGGGGGAGCTCCAGCATCCGCAGGCGGAGGCCGGCGCCTTCGGCGAGAGCCTGGGCGTACCCGTCGGACGAGCCACCGTCGCGGACCACGATCACTTCGAAGCGTTCCGGCGGCAGGGTCTGCCGGGTCAGCGCCCGCAGGGTCAGCGCGAGGCACTGCGGATCCTGATAGGTCGGCATCACCACGCTCAGCGCCGGGCGGATGGTGGGCAACGACATGGCGATCCTCTCCGTCGGACGAACGTGCCATCGGAGTTCAGCGAAGTAGCCAGAGGATAGCGTTCCGCAAGGTTTCCTTATTACATGAATAGGGGTCGATAGGGGTACGACTGTCCTCTCACGACAGTCGTCGCGTCGGCCGGACGCACGCGCGCTCGCCGACCGTCGGCGGGACCGTCGACGCGCCACCGCCCGGCCGACTCGGGTGACCCGGCAGGTCGGGGCTGGACGGTCCCCGCCCGAGAGTCCCGAGGGGGTCACCGACGGGATCCGGACCGGGCGTGGTGGCACCGGCCCTGGCTACGTCCGGCTCAGCGCGACAGGCCGCGGTCCGGGGCCTGCCCGTCGGAGTAGGCGCTGCGGTAGATCGTGCCCCGACCCGTCGGGTCCGGCGCGTACGGCAGCGGGGCGGGCTCGACGGCCTCCGCCGCGCCGCGCCGGGCCCGGATGATCCGGGAGACCACGAACCAGCCGGCGGCGGCCACGCAGGCGACGATGACGACCTTCTGCAGCACGCCGGCGTACCCCTCCACCAGGTGCCAGTTGTCGCCGAGCAGGTAGCCGGCCATCACGAAGGTGGTGTTCCAGATGAGGCTGCCGAGCGTCGTGTAGACCGCGAAGGTCCACACCGGCATCCGCTCCACGCCGGCCGGGATGGAGATCAGGCTGCGGAAGATCGGAATCATCCGGCCGAAGAAGACGGCCTTCACCCCGTGCCGCAGGAACCACTCCTCGGTGCGGTCCACGTCGCTGAGCTTGACCAGCGGCAGCCGCTGCGCGATCGCCCGCACCCGCTCCCGGCCGAGCGCGGCGCCGATCCAGTACAGCGCGAGGGCGCCGAGCAGCGAGCCGAGGGTGGTCCAGAAGATCGCGCTGACCACGCTCATCCGGCCCTGGCCCGCGACGAAACCGGCCAGCGGCAGGATCACCTCGCTGGGGATCGGCGGGAAGAGGTTCTCCAGGGCCACGGCCAGACCCGCGCCGGGGCCGCCGAGCCGCTCGACCAGGCCGATGACGAAGCCGATCAGTCCGTCCTCGGGCGGCGCGGCCTCCGCGGTGGTGGAGCCGGAGGCGAGCAGGGCGTGCGCGGTACGAATCATGGCTCACACGCTACGAACCGATCCTGGGAGTCCGCCACGGGGCCGGCCCTCCCGTTCGGCGGACGCCCGGGTGGGCAGACCGCAGGGCCGCCCGCCTCTCTACCGTGCGGCCCGCGCGGCGACCGCGCGGGCGGTCCGGCGGTGCGCGGCGGCCTCGTCGGGCCGCCCCAGCGCGGCGGCGAGGTCGGCGAGGTGCCCCGCCACCGGGCCGAGGGCCACCACGCCGCTGCCCGCGCCGGCCAGCTCCCCGGCGGCGGGGGCGAGCGCGGCGTACGCCCGCCGCATCGTGGCGTGGTCGTCGAGGGCGAGGGCGGCGCGGGCGGCAAGGCAGATCCGGGCCTCGCGCAGCAGGTCGTGCGGCGAGTCCGGCAGGACGCGCAGCGCGGCGGCGGCCTCGCCGCGACGGCCGGCGGCGAGCAGGACCAGGGGACGCGCCCAGGGTTCGTACGGCCCGAAGTCCGCCCCGGCCCCGGCGACGCCCTCCTCCCGCGGCGCGGACGGCCGCAGGCACAGCAGCGCCAGCGCGAGCAGGCCCCGCTCCATGC
Organism: Micromonospora sp. URMC 107; assembly: GCF_051386315.1. Taxonomy (NCBI): domain Bacteria; kingdom Bacillati; phylum Actinomycetota; class Actinomycetes; order Micromonosporales; family Micromonosporaceae; genus Micromonospora; species Micromonospora sp. URMC 107. The sequence goes on along the minus strand of NZ_JBPQTK010000092.1, from coordinate 17,572 downwards.
CGGGCATCCCGCTGCCGGTGAGCCGGGCCTGCGCCGCCCGGTAGGCGGCCTCCGCCTCGTCCGGGTGCCCGTCGATCGCCAGTCGCAGGGCGGCGTACCAGCCGGTGAAGACGCCCACCAGCGGCAGGTCGTACCGCTCGGCGAGGCGGTCGGCGGCGGCCGCGTGCGCGTCCGCGGCCCTGAGGTCGGCCAGCGCGCAGCGCGCCTGGAGGAGGACGAGATGGCCGAGGACCTCGACACTCACCAGCCCGTGCCGGTCGGCCAGCTCGACCAGCTCGGCGCCGATGCGGGCGCGCTCGGCGGCGAGGCCGGCCCGGCCGAAGGTGTGCAGGAAGCGGGCGTTGAGCGCGTGGGCGAGCAGCGCCGGGTGCGACAGCCGCCGGGCGATCGCCTCCGCCTCGCACGCCGCCCGATGACCACGGTCGGTGGTGGTGCCGCGCAGTTCGAGGGCGAGGGTGCTCAGCAGCCGGCTGCGCCGTCGCGGCTCGTCGTCGCCGAGCGCGGCCAGCGTCCGCTCGGCGGCCCGGACGACCTGGCGGGAGAGGTGTTCGTCGTCGTTGCGGGTCCAGACGGCCGGGACGTCGAAGGCGGTGAGGACGCCCTCGGTCAGGGTGGCGTCGTCGAGCCCGGCGGCGGTGGTGAGCGCCGTGGACCGCAGCCGTCGCGCCTCGTCGAGGTGGCCGGTGACGGCGAGCGCGCGGCCCAGCCCCATGACCGCGTCCAGCCGCCCGCGTACGTCGCCGTCGCCGGCCCGGTCGTGGGCGGCGAGCGCCTGCCGCCACAGGCGGGCCGCCTCGTGCGGGTGGAAGCGCCGTTCGGCCCGCTCGGCCGCCGCCCTGGCGTAGCGCGCGGCGCGGGGCGCGGTGGCGCGGCTCGCCGCGAGGGCGAAGTGGTGGGCGAGGGCGGCGACGTCCCGCGGGTGCAGCCGCTCGATCGCCTCACCGGCGGCGGCGTGCCAGCGAGCCCGGCGGGGCGCGGACAGGTCGCCGTAGAGGGTGTCGCGCACCAGGATGTGGGTGAACCGCAGTCGCCCGCCGGCGCCGTGCTCGGTGAGGAAGCCGGCCGCCAGGGCCAGGTCCAGGTTGTCGAGGACCCCGGTGGCATCGCCGGCGAGGGCGACCAGCACGTCCGGGTCGACGTCCCGGCCGAGCACGGCCGCCTGCCGCAGCAGGGTCCGTGCCGCGTCCGGCAGCCCGGTCAGCCGATGGCGGATGACGTCGCGTACGCCCGCCGGAACCTCGTGCGGGGCCGCGCTGTCCCCGGTGGCGAGCAACCGCGCCAGTTCCCGGACGAAGAACGGGTTGCCGCCGCTGCGCTGGTGGATCAGGCGCACCACGGGCGGGTCCAGGTCCCGCCGGGCGGCGCTGCGCGCCAGGTCGCCGGTCGCGGGCTCGGCCAGACCGCCCAGGTGCACCCGGACCGGTTCGAGGCGGGCGATCCGGGCCAGCGCGGCCGTCAGCTCCGGGGTGATCTCGGCGGTGCGGTACGTGCCGACGATCAGCACCGGCCCGGTCACCGGCTCCGGCTCGCCGACCAGGGCGGTCAGCAGGTCCAGGGTGTCGGCGTCGGCGCGGTGCAGGTCGTCGACGACGAGCAGCACCGGCCCCCGGTCGGCCACCGCCGAGACCAGCGAGGCGGCGGCGCGGCGCAGCCGGAAGCGGGCCACCGCGGGGTCCGCCTCCGGGCCCGCCCCGTCGGGCTCCGGCTGCGCGGCACCGGGGGCGGACGCGGTGAGCGCGGCGGTGATCTGGGCCCACGGCCAGGCGACCGGAGCGCCCTCGTACTCGGGGCTGCGGCCCCACGCGCTCGTCCAGCCGGCGGCGGCCAGGTCCCGGGCGAGGGCGTCGGCGAGCGCCGTCTTGCCCGCGCCGGGCTCACCGGAGACGAGGGCGAACCCGGGCGTGCCCTGCCGGGCGACGTGGGCGGCGGCCTGCCGCAGGGCGGTCAGCTCCTCGTCCCGGCCCACGAACGGGCGCTCGTCGGGCGGCGCCACCGCGACGGTCCGCGCGGGGGTGCTCACCTCGGCGACCGTCCCGGGCGGGATCAGCTCCGGCGCCTGGGCGAGGATGTCCGCCTCCAGTCGACGCAGCCGGGGGCCCGGATCCACGCCGAGCTCCGCGACCAGGGTGGCGCGGGCCTGCCGCAGCGCGGCCAGTGCCTCACCCTGGCGACCCGACCGGTAGAGGGCGGTGGCCAGCAGCCGCCAGGCGTCCTCCCGCAGCGGGTGGTCGGTGGTCTGGGCCCGCAGTCCGGAGGCGGCCTCGGCGGCCCGGTCGAGCGCCAGCAGCGCCTCCGCCCGCCGCTCGACGGCCAGCATCCGCAGCTCGTCGAGCCGGTCGATCTCCGCGCGGGCCCAGGGCTCCCCCGCGAACTCCGCGTACGCCGGACCGCGCCACAGGCCGAGAGCGTCGTCCAGGCGGCCCAGCGCGGGCGCGGCGCCGCCCGCCGCGAGCAGCTCGCCGGCCTCGCCGACGGCCGCCTCGAACCGCCAGGCGTCCACCGCGTCCGGAGCCGCGCGCAGCGAGTAGCCGGGCGGGGCGGTCACCAGCAGGCGGGCCGGTTGCCGGGGTGCCCGGCCCGGTTCCAGGATGCGGCGCAGGTCGGCGACGAACGTCCGGATCGCCCCCACCGCGCCGTCCGAGGGCGTCTCCCACAGGTCCCCGACGAGCCGCTCGACCGGCACGACCCGGCCCCGGGCGACGAGCAGGCGGGCCAGCACGGCCCGGTGGCGGGGGCCCTTCAGCGCGACGGGACCGGCGTCGCGCACCGCGCGCACCGGCCCCAGCACGCCGAAGGCCACCGCGTCCGCCGCCGGCTGCCTGGTCATGGCACCAATCTAGGCAGGTCCCGGCGGGCAGGCGCCCGCGGCCGGGTCCGCGCGCCGCTCATCCGTTGCTGACCGGGCGCTGATCGCCACCGGGCACGCTCGGTGCCGGACGACGTGGTCCCCGGACCACCACATTGGCCGCGAGGGCGGCGCCACAGGAAGGCCCACCATGAACCCGACGATCAGCGGATTCGACCGCCGGCGCGTCACCGTCGCCGACGGCGTGACGCTCAGCGCGGCCGTCGCCGGCTCCGGCAGCCCGATCGTGCTGCTGCACGGCTTCCCGCAGACCCACCTCATGTGGCGGCACGTCGCCGCCGACCTCGCCGCCGACCACACCGTGATCTGCCCGGACCTGCGGGGCTACGGCGACAGCGACAAGCCGGCCGACCCGGACGGGACCGCGTACTCGAAGCGGACCATGGCCGCCGACGTCGTCGCGCTCGCCCGGGCGCTGGGGCACGAGCGGTTCGCGCTCGCCGGGCACGACCGTGGCGCCCTGGTCGCCGTCCGCGCCGGCCTGGACCATCCCCGGGCGGTCACCCACCTCGCCGCGCTGGACGTGCTGCCCACCCTCGACATGTGGGACGTCATGCGCGGCACCACCGCCGCCGTCGGCTTCCACCTCTACCTGATGGCCCAGCCGCCGGGCCTGCCCGAGCAGCTGATCGGGGCGAGCCCGGACGCCTTCTTCGGCCACTTCCTCGACGCCTGGACCCGCAACCCGGACGCCATCCCCGCCGAGGTGCGGGCGGCGTACCTGCGGGCGTCGCGGGAGGCGGTCGCCTCCATCGTCGCCGACTACCGGGCCTCCGCCGGGATCGACGTCGAGCACGACCGCGCCGACCGGGCCGCCGGCGCCACGCTGCGGATGCCGGTGAGCGTGCTGCAGCAGGACTGGGGCGCCGCCCTCGGCTACGACGCGGCCGGGCTGTGGCGGGCCTGGGCGCCGGACCTGGAGCACCGAACCGTCACCTGCGGTCATTTCATGGCCGAGGAGGCGCCGACCGAGGTCGTCGGGACCCTGCGCGCCCTCCTGGCCAGGTAGCGCCGCGGCGGGCGGCCACCGGCCGGTCCCCCCGCCCGGGTCCCGGTCCGGCCCGGTCGTCGGGGCCGCCCGCCGCGTCCGCCGGGGCGGCCGGGTTCCGGCAACCTCACTACCCTGGCGTACGTGACGACGCACACCAGGTACGCCGGCGCGGCCCCGATCCGGGTCGCGGCCTCCCGCCGAGGGACGGCGGCACGGTGACCGGCCGGCTGGCGCAGCTGTGGCGCTACCCGGTTAAGTCGATGCTGGGCGAGCGGCTGCCCGCCGCCGACGTCGGCCCGGCGGGGGTGGCGGGCGACCGGCGGCTGGCCCTGCGGCACCGGGACACCGGGCGAGTGGCCAGCGCGAAGCACCCCCGGCTCTGGCGCGCCCTGCTCACGCTCCGCGCGGCCGGCGCCGCACCCGACGCGATACGGATCACGCTGCCCGACGGGCGTGCCCTGTCCAGCGCGGACCCCGACGTCGACGAGGTGCTCTCCCGGGTGCTCGACGTCCCGGTGACGCTGATCGACCGGCCGCCCGCCGGGGCGGTCCTGGACCGGGCCGACCCGGACGCGGTGCTGGCCGCCGGTGTCGCCGGCGAGGTCCCGGTCGACGCCAACCCGCTCGGGGCGGCGGCGCCGGGCACCTTCTTCGACTTCGCCCCGGTGCACCTGGTCACCACGGCCACCCTGGCCCGGGTGGCCGCCGCGCTTCCGGGCGGCACCGTCGAGGCGGTCCGCTACCGGCCCAACCTCGTGCTCGACGTCGACGTGGACGGCTTCGCCGAGAACGACTGGGTCGGCCGTGAGCTGCTGATCGGTCCCGAGCTGGTGCTGCGGGTGCTCGCCCCGACCCCGCGCTGCGCCGTGCCGACCCTGGCGCACGGGTCGCTCCCCCGGCGGGCCGAGGCGCTGCGCGTCCCGGCCCGCCTCAACCGGGTCGCGCCGCTGCCGCAGCTGGGCCCGCAGCCGTGCGTGGGCGCGTACGCGCAGGTGGTGCGAGGCGGTCGGGTGGAGCAGGGGTCCGTGGTCGAGGTCGGCTGAGCCGCCTCAGTCATCGTCGTCGTCGTCGCGCGACGTCGTGTCGACGCGGTCGAGCAGGGCGTCGAGGCGGGCCGCCGTGTCGGGCGGGAGCTGCCCCTCCTCGGCTGCTTCGGCGAGGCGTTCCCGCAGCTGTTCGACCCGCTTGGCCCGGTCCTTCGGCTTGCCCCGGCTCAGCTCGGCGAGCTTGTCCCGCAGCCCCTCGACCGTCTTGCGGTCGATCTCGCCGCGGGCCTGCGCCCAGGCGAGCACCGCGGCGAACTCGGCGGCGATCTGCCGCAGGCCGACCGGGTCGGGCCGCGTGGTCACCGGCGGCGGGGCCGAGGTGGTGGCCGGTGGCGGCGTCGGCTCGGCCGAGATCGGGTCCCCGGCCGGCGTGCCGGTGGCGGGGGCCGCCACCGGTGGCGGGCCCGGACCGTCGCCGAGGACGAGCGCCCCGACGAGCCCGACGAGCAGCGCGACGCCGACGGCGACCAGCACGGTGAGGGACCTGTCCCGGGGCGCCCCCGGCCCACGGGTCGGGGCGGCGCGGCCGGCCACGGGTTGCCGCCCGCCCACCGGGGCGGGGTACGGCACCCCGGCGCGGCCGGCGCCGACGGGCCTCGGGTCCGGCGGCGGCGAGCGGTCGATCAGGGTCGGCGGGTGCGCCGCGCCGGCGGGCAGGGTCGGCAGGATGGCCGTGGCCGGGTCGGCCGGGGCCCCCGCGCCGAAGCGGGCGGAGAGCTGGGCCGCGCTCGGCCGGCGCGCCGGGTCGGTGGCGAGGCAGGCCAGGGTCAGCTCGGCGATGTCGGCCGGCAGCCCGGGGACCCGCGGGGGCGGCACCGGCGGGTGCCCGGCGTGCACCTCCAGCGCGTCCTCCCAGGTCTGTACGGGCAGTGGGGCCCGGCCGGTGAGGGTGCGGTAGAGCAGCGCCCCGAGGGCGTAGACGTCGCTGGCCGGGTCCGGCGGGCCGGGCCGCATCCGCTCCGGGGCGAAGTAGGCGGGGGTGCCCATCAGCAGCTCGCCGGTCTGCCCGGCGCGCGGGTGGTGCGGCCCGGCGAGCGCGGCGATGCCGAAGTCGAGCACCTTGGCGCCGGTCTCGGTGAGCATGACGTTGCCGGGCTTGACGTCGCGGTGCACCACGCCGATGCGGTGGGCGGCGGCGAGCGCGGCGGCGACCTGACCGGCCACCCGCACGGCCTCCGGCCACGGCAGCGGGCCGGCGGCGAGCCGGTCGGCGAGGTTGCGCCCCTCCACCAGCTCCATCACCAGGTACGGCACGACCACGCCGCCGCCCAGGCTCGCCTCGCCGTAGTCGTACACCTGGGTGACGTGCGGGTGGGTGAGCCGCGCGGCGGCGCGGGCCTCGCGCTGGATGGTCGCCCGCAGCTGCGGGTCGGTGGCGAACTCCCGGGTGAGGGCCTTGACCGCGACGGGGCGGTGCAGCACCTCGTCGTCGGCGCGCCACACCTCGGACATCCCGCCGAGACCGATGCGCTCGCGCAGGACGTACCGGTCGTGCAACCGCAGGGTGGGCGAGAACGGCGACATAGCCGTTCAGTCTGCCCTGCCGGCGGGCGCGGCCACCAGCCGCGTGCCGGTCGTCGCGGGTCGGGCGGCGACGGCCGGCACGCGGCGACGGTCAGGAGCAGCGCGGCGCGCCGGCGACCGGTGCCGGCTGGATCCGGTCGGCGAGCCGGCGCAGGACGTCGGCGGCGATCAGCCGGGTGGGGGCGAGCGGCGCGACGCGGGGCCGCTCCAGGCGGACGGGGGCGTCCGGCCGGGCGGAGTTGACGTGCCGGGTCACCGCGTCGACGGCGAGGACGAAGCCGGTGGGCTGTTCCATGGTCAGCTCCTTGGGACGGGTCCGGTGGTGGACCGGACGACGAGTGCGGTGGGCAGCAGGACGTGGCCGGCCGCCGGATCGGCGGGCGGGTCGAGCAGGAGTCGGGCGGCGATGCGCCCCTTCTCCTCGGCGGGTTGCCGCACGGTGGTGAGGCCGGCGGTGGCGGCCTCGGCGATGTCGTCGAAGCCGGTGACCGAGACGGGCGGCCGGCCGGCCTCGGCGAGGGCGTCGAGGACGCCGAGGGCGAGTACGTCCGCGCAGGCCAGCACCGCCGTGGGCGGTTCGGGGGCGGTGAGGGCGTCGGCGACGGCCGTGGCCCCGGCCGACCGGCTGTTGTCGGTGGCGGCGAGCACGGTCAGCTCGGACCAGGCGACGCCGACCTCGGCGAAGGCGTCGGCGAACCCGGCGAGCCGTGCCCGGGTGGTCGGGTGGGCGACGTCGGCCACGCCGGCGAGGCGCAGTTCGCCCGGGGCCGCGCCGGGCCGGACGCCGTCGCCGAGCAGGGCGACCCGCCGGTGCCCGAGTTGCGCCACGTGCGTGGCGACGGCCCGGGCGGCGGCCCGCTCGTCGATGCCGACGTAACGGTCGTCGGGGCCGGCGTCGTCGCGGGGAGCGGTGGTGACGACGGGCAGGTTGCGCTCGCGCAGCACGTCGACGACCCAGCCCTCGTCGCCCACGCAGTAGACGCAGAAGCCGTCGACGGCGGCGTTCTCCACCGCCCGCCGCGCGGCGGCCTCGTCGGCCGGCAGCGGCACGAGCAGCAGGCTGGTGCCGTGCCGCTCGGCCGCCTCGGCGACGCCGGCCAGGAAGCGGACCGCGAAGGGGTCGGTGAAGGCGTACGACAGCCGCGACTCGAAGAGCACCCCGATGGCGCCGACGTAGCCGCGCCGCAGCGACCGGGCGGTGGGGTTGGGGCCGGGGTAGCCGAGCTGCCGCGCGGCGTCGAGGATCCGCTGGCGCAGCGCGGCGGAGAGCTGGTCGGGCCGGCTGTAGGCGTTGGAGACGGTGCTGCGGGACACGCCGACGGCGTCCGCGACGGCCTGCAGGGTCGGCTTCACCGCGTCTCCTCTGCATCGATTCAGACTGGATCGATACAGAGACTAGGCGGCGGGGGCCGCCCTCGTCAACGCCGCACGGCGGGCGCAACGAAACCACCCCGCCCGGTCGGGCCGGACGGGGTGGTCGGAGACGGGCGGTCAGGGCTTGCGGGCCACCGCTCCGTACATGCTGATCTCGGCCGCCGACGGGCGCGGCTGCGGGGCGTCCTCGGCCCGCCAGTCGGCGACCGAGGTGAGGCCCGGCTCCACCAGCTCCAGCCCGTCGAAGAACCGGGCGAACTCGGCCCGGGTGCGCAGGTTGATCAGGCCGTGCGGGCTGCCGCCCCGGGCCGCCGCCTTCGCCTCCTGCGCCACCTCCGGGGGAAGGTGGTCGTGGGTGGCGTGCGAGGCGGCCAGGTAGCTGCCGGACGGCAGCGCGTCGAGCAGCCGGCCGACCACGGCGTACGGGTCGTCGTCGTCGCCGACGAAGTGCAGGATCGCGACCAGCATCAGCGCGACCGGCCGGGACAGGTCGATGGTGCGCAGCAGGTCGGGGTGGCGCAGGATCCGCTCCGGGTCCCGCAGGTCGGCGTCGATGTAGGCGGTGGCGCCCTCGGGGGAGCTGGTCAGCAGCGCCCGGGCGTGCGCGAGCACGATCGGGTCGTTGTCGACGTAGACCACCCGGGACTCGGGGGCGACCGCCTGGGCGACCTCGTGGGTGTTGTCGGCGGTCGGGATGCCGGTGCCGATGTCGAGGAACTGGCGGATGCCCGCCTCCCGGGCGAGATGACGCACCGCCCGCTGGAGGAAACGGCGGTTCTCCAGGGCGGCGGTGCGGATGGTCGGGAAGGACGCCGCCACCGCGTCGCCGGAGTCCCGGTCGGCCTGGAAGTTGTCCTTGCCGCCGAGCCAGTAGTTGTACCGGCGGGCGGGGTGGGCCACCGAGGTGTCGATGCGGTCGCTCGGGTGGGCGGGGCCGGTCGTCGTACCCGGGGCATCGGTGGTCAAGGCAGCCTCCACGACTCTGCGCCGCCCGCGACCGGGGGCGTCCGTCCACTGTCGCCGGTCGGCGACCATGGTAGCCGCACCGCCCTCCGGGCGAGGCCCCGCGGCGGTCACCCCGGGTAGAGGTCGTCCAGGATCCCGCCGAGGATCTCCGGCGTACGCTCCGGCGGTTCGGCCTCCACGCAGAGCCGCTCCATCGCCACCGCGTAGTAGTCGAGGTCGTCGCGCTTGTCGAGGTAGAGCGCGCTGGTGAGCTGTTCGATGTAGACGATGTCGGGCAGCTCCCGGTCGCCGAAGCGCAGGATGGTGAACGCCCCGCCCGCGGCGGCGTGCCCACCGGCGGCGAACGGGATGACCTGGAGCCGGATGTTCGGCGACTTGGTCGCCTCGATCAACGCCGCCACCTGCTCGCGCATCACCCGCGGGCCGCCGATCGGCCGACGCAGCGCGGCCTCGTCGACCACCGCCCAGAGCTGCGGCGGATTCTCGCGGTGCAGCAACCGCTGCCGCTGCATGCGCAGGGCGACCCGGCGCTCGATCTCCGCCGGCGCGGCGCGCCCGTGCCCGAGCAGCACCACCGCCCGGGCGTACTCCCGGGTCTGGAGCAGACCGGGGACGAACTGGACCTCGTAACTGCGGATGAGCGCGGCGGCCGCCTCCAGGCCCAGGTACGACTGGAACCAGTTCGGCAGCACGTCACCGTAGCGGTGCCACCAGCCCGGGCTGTTGGCGTCGCGGGCGAGCTTGAGCAGCGCCTCCCGCTCCGCGGGCGCGGTGACGCCGTAGAGCGTGAGCAGGTCCGCGACGTCGCGCTCCTTGAAGCCGACCCGGCCCAGCTCCATCCGGCTGATCTTCGACTCCGAGGCGCGGATCTCCCAGCCGGCGCCCTCCCGGCTCACCCCGCTGGACTCGCGCAGCCGGCGCAGCTGGGCGCCGAGCAACATGCGCAGCACGGTCGGGCCGGTCCCCGGACCGCCCTCGGCGGGACCCACCGTCACAGCCGACCTCCACATGCGGTTCGTGCCGGCCAGGTACCCCCGCGCGGCCGACGTGTAAGCATGCCATGAACCGTGAGTGAGGTGAACTTCCTCGGTGCGGACAGTTCGTCCGTCGGCCGGACGCGGTCAGGCGATCAGATTGTCGAAGTCGCCGTCGCGGGCGCCGAGCACGAAGGCGGCGATCTCGTCCACCGTGTAGATCAACGCCGGCCCCTCGGGGTGCCGGGAGTTGCGCAGGGCGATGCCGGCGCCGCCGGGCAGCTCGGCCAGCTCGACGCAGTTGCCGCTGGGGTTGCTCCGGCGGCTCTTCTGCCAGTCGAGCGGGGGCAGCTGGGTGGTGGGAACGCCGTTCGGAGGCTGCTGCATGGACGTCTTTCTCTCGCGAGCCCCGGCGACGCCGGGCAGTGGTGCCTGCTCAGGGGCGCACGGCATCGACGAAGGGCTTCCTGCACGTGCATCTGCTATTGCATCTGCATCGGACAGCGAGCATGATAACGCACGTGAACGGTTCCCATCTGTTCACTCAGAGTCACCCCACCTGGGCTGCCACCAGGAAGGACGGGACCCGGGCGTGGGTGCGGACCGCCGCGCGCCGGGCGCAGACACGTGGTGATGGGAGGTCTCGTGCCGGATCCGATGACCATCGCGTCCGGCATCTGTGCGGCCGGGGCGCTCGTCACCTCCTGGCAGTTGCGGCGGCGCGCCATCCAGGCCGAGGCTGAGATCGGGCACCTCCAGGCCGAGCTCGCCGCCGAGCGGCACGCCGCCAGCCACGACCCCCTCACCGGCCTGCCCAACCGCCGCGCGTTCTACCGCCTGGCCGCCACGCTGCTCACCGACGCGGCCGGGCAGCCGCTGATCGCCGTGGTGCTCGACCTCGACGACTTCAAGCAGATCAACGACCGCTACGGGCACGCCGCCGGCGACCAGGTGCTGGTCAGCGTCGGCCAACGGCTCGCCGCCTTCGCCGGGGACAACCTGGTCGCCCGGCTCGGCGGCGACGAGTTCGCCGGGCTGCTGGCCAGCCCGACGATCGACCGGCGGTGGATCGAGCACGCCACCCGGCGGCTCTGCGACAGCCTCGCCGCGCCGATCCCGCTGGGCGGGCTCAGCGTCCGGGTGACCGCCTCCGTCGGGCTCGCCCCCGTCACCGGGCCGGCGCAGCTCACCGAGGCCCTGGACCGGGCCGACGCCGCCATGTACCGGGCCAAGAGCCTCGGGGTGGCCCGCCCGCCCCGGCAGCTCGTCGACACCGCCCACCTGGCGGAGTGCTGAGCGCCATCCACCACCGGCCCCGCCACGACGCGTCTGGACGTGTCTCGCGCCGGTTGCCGGGTATGCCGGCCGCGTCAGCGCCGCGCCGGCCGAGAGGGGAAACACCGTGGCGAGCATCCGGGCCCTGGTCCTGAACTGCACCCTCAAGCGGTCCCCCGCCCCGTCGAGCGCCGAGGTGCTCGGGCGCGAGGTGCTCGACGCCCTCGCCGCACAGGGCGTGGCGGGCGACCTGGTCCGCGTCGTCGACCACGACGTGCGGTTCGGGGTCTCCACCGACGAGGGCGACGGCGACGGCTGGCCCGCCATCCGGTCCAGGCTGATGGCCGCGCAGATCCTCGTCCTCGCCACGCCGATCTGGCTCGGCCAGCCCTCCGCCGTGTGCAAGATGGTCCTCGAACGGCTCGACGCCGAGCTCTCCGAGACCGACGCCGAGGGCCGGCTGCTCACCTACGGCAAGGTGGCCGGGGTCGCGGTCGTCGGCAACGAGGACGGCGCGCACCACACCATCGGCGAGGTGCAGCAGGCCCTCAACGAGGTCGGTTTCACCTGCCCCGCGGCGGGTGCCACCTACTGGGTCGGCGAGGCGCTGCACAAGGTGGACTACATCGACGCCCGGCCCAAGCCCGACACCACGGGACGCACCACGAGGGCGCTGGCGCTCAACAGCGCGCACCTGGCCCGGCTCCTGGCCGAGCAGCCGTACCCGCCGCCGGACGCCCGCGCCGCCGGGGTCGGCCCGAGCCGCGAGCCGGCCTGACGGTCAGCGCCAGCCGTAGCCGGCGCGCAGGGCCTGCCCGACCCGGTCAAAACGGGCCCGGTCCAACACCGCGCCCTCGCGGCGGATGCTGTCCTCGCGCATGGTCAGCACGCGGTCCAGCCGCACCCAGCTCGGCCGGTTGTCCCGGTCCCACTCGCCCGGGCCGAGCGCGAGCCAGTGCCGCTGGCCGTCGCGCTCACTCTGACTGGACAGCATCAGCCCGAACAGCGTCCGGCTGTGCCGGCCCACCACCAGCACCGGGCGGTCCTTGCCCTGGCGGGGGTCGTCCTCGTACGGCACCCAGGTCCAGACGATCTCCCCCGGGTCGGCGTGCCCGTCGAGTTCCGGGGCGTACGCCAGTTGCCGGCGCTGCAACGCGGCGACCTGGCGGGGGCGGGCGACCTGCGCCGGGCCGGGCCGGGGCCGGCGCGGCGACGGGATGACGCCGCCGATGCGGGCCGCCACGCTCCTGAGAAGTCCTGCCACGACCGGCAGCCTATCCCCCGCTGCGGGCGCCGGCCCGGGCGGGACAATCCGGTGGACCGGGCCCGGGTGGTCGGTCAGGATCGGCGCCATGCCGGTTCCCCTCCACCAGGTCCGTGCCCGTCACACCGCCGACACCGTGACCGTGTACCAGGCGTACCCGCCGGAGATCGCCCGCCCGGCGCTGGCCGCCGGCCGCTTCGTGCCGCCGTTCAGGCGGGAACGGATGACCTGGATCAAGCCCTCGTTCCGCTGGATGATGTACCGCTGCGGCTGGGCCACGAAGCCCGGGCAGGAGCGGGTGCTGGCCGTCGAGATCACCCGCGCCGGCTTCGAGTGGGCGCTGGCCAACTCGTGCCTGAGCAGCTTCGACCGCGACCGCCACCCGGACCGGGAGACCTGGTCGCGGCGGCTACGGGCCAGCCCGGTGCGGGTGCAGTGGGACCCGGAGCGGTCGCTGCGCCTGGCCCCGCTGCCGCACCGGTCCCTCCAGGTCGGGCTCTCCGGCGAGGCGGTGCGGCGCTACGTCGACGAGTGGCTGGTCGGCCTCACCGACGTGACCCCGACCGCCCACGCGGTACGCGCGGCGCTCGACGCCGGCGACGACGCCGCCGCCGAGGCGCTGCTGCCCCCGGAGCGCCCGTACCCGCTGCCGGCCGACGTGGCCGCCGTGGTCGGGGCGACGGCGCCGTGACGGAGCCGGGCGCCGGGCCGCTCCGGCCCGCCTCCGCACGCCACCTGCCGCTGCTCCAGCCGGTCCTCGAGGTGGGTCCCCTCGACCCCCTCCCGTCCTGGCCGGTGGCCGACGTCGGGCCGTGGCTGGCGCTCTCCGGTGCCCTGACCGCCGCCGAGGTGGGCGCCGCCGTGGCCCGGATCGCGGCGTACAACCACCTCGACGACCGCACGGTGTGGCCGGGGGACGACGATCCGCTGACCGCCGTGCTGCCGGTGGCGGCGGCCGGCCCGGAGCCTGGCGCCCTGGTGGTGCCCGGCGGCCTGCGCCTCACCGACCCGGGCACCGGGGCGCGGGTCGACCCGGGCTGCTGCAGTGACCTGAACGACTGGCGCGAGTGGTACCGGATCCCGGCGGGCGCCTCGCCGGACCTGGGCCACGATCCCGACCCCTGGGTGGAGCGCCGGCCGGGCGGCACGCTCCGGGTCTGGGCGGACGAGCAGGGCGGTTCCTGGGTGGACGTCCCCGTCGACGAGCTGACGAGACTCGTCGACGGCGTCCAGGTGGACCTGACCGGGTTCCTGCGGGCGCTGCGGAGCTGGGCCGAGGACGTCGTTCCCGCCGGTGCGGACGCGCTGGTCGCGAGCCTGGACCGGCACCTGCGGGTGTCGGGACCGGGTACCCGGCCCCGACCGTGAGCCGACCGGCGGTGCGGACGGCCGGGCGGCGCCGTACCCGCCCGGCACGTGCTTGACTGAGGCGTCGGTGCCGGCACGGGCGGGGGCGGTGGCAGGTGATCTTCGAGCTGCGGACGCGGGGCCCGGCCGCGGGGCCGACGGCGGCCGGCCCGAGCGGGCCGCCCGCCCGCTCCCGGCGGCGGGCCGCCGGCGCGGCGGCGCTCGCCCTGCTCCTGCTGGCCGGCGCGACCGGTTGCACCGGGAACAAGCCTCCGCAGCCCCCGCCGGCCGACGCCGCGTCCGCCACCGCCGGCACGGGTCCGTCCCCCACGCCGGGCACGCCGACGGTGGAGACCCGCGACGACCTGGCGGGGCTGTTCCGGCAGGCCGGCCTCCGGGGCACCTTCGTGCTGTACGACGTGACGGCCGGCCGCGTCGTCATGGTCGACCGGGAGCGGGCCGAACGCCGGCTCGTCCCCGCCTCGACGTTCAAGATCCCGCACAGTCTGATCGCGCTGGAGACCGGCGTGGTGCGCGACGAGCGGGAGAAGGTCCCGTACGGCGGCCGGCCGCAGCGCGTTTCCGCCTGGGAGCGGGACATGGGGCTGCGCGACGCGGTCCGGGTCTCCAACGTGCCGGTGTTCCAGGAGTTGGCCCGCCGCATCGGCCCGGACCGGGAGCGGGAGTGGCTGCGCCGGCTCGGCTACGGCAACGGCCAGGTCGGGCCGGTGGTGGACCAGTTCTGGTTGCGCGGGCCGCTGGAGATCTCGGCCGACGAGCAGGCGCGGTGGCTGGCCCGGCTGGCCCGTGGCGAGCTGCCGGCCGACCGGGGGCACCAGGCCACCGTCCGGGACATCCTGCGCCTGGAGCGCACCGCCGGGTACGCCCTCCACGGCAAGACCGGCCAGACGGACGCCACCGACCCGGGCACCGGATGGTGGGTCGGCTGGGTCGAACGCGGCGACCGGCTGTACTGCTTCGCGCTGAACGTGGACATCCGCGCGGACGGCGACGCCGACAAGCGCCTGCCGCTGGGCCGGCAACTGCTGCACCGCCTCGGCGCCCTGCCCACCGCCTGACGCGGCGGATAATCGTTTGCCGCACCCCGGGCGACTCCGCCATCGTGCGTCCATGACGTTCTGACGGGCAGCACCCCCGGCATCGAGGCGCGCGGCACCGAGCGGTGTCGTGATGCCGTCCGTCCGTCCGTTCCCGTTTCCGCGAGAAGCGAGCGTCCTTGTCTCAGCACCAGCCCCCGCGACGGTCCGCCCCGGCCACCGTCGCCGTGTTCGCCTCCCCCACCAGCTGGATCGAATCCGATGCCCTCGCCCAGTGCCAGCAGGTGGCCGCCCTCGACGGCATGATCCACGTCGCCGCCATGCCGGACCTGCACCCGGGCAAGGGCGCCCCCATCGGCGCCGCCATGGCGTCGACCGTGCTGTACCCGTTCCTGGTGGGCTCCGACATCGGCTGCGGCATCGCTGTGTTCCCCATCCGGCTCAAGCGGGCCGTGCCGGAACGGCTCGCCGCCCGGTTCCCCGACCTCGACCGCCCGCTCGACCCGGAGGCCGATGCCGACGACCCCGCCTGGGCCGTCGTGGCGGGCGACATTCCCGCCGGTCACGCCGAAGGGCTCGGGACGGTCGGCCGGGGCAACCACTTCGTCGAGCTGGCGCGCGTCGGGACGGTCTTCGAGCCGGGCCACGCGAGCCGGCTCGGGCTCGACGCCGGCGACCTCGTGCTCGTCGTCCACTCCGGTTCCCGGGGGCTGGGCGAGCGCATCCTGCGGGCGCACACCGAGGCCCACGGCGCGGGCCCCGCCCCTGATCCGGCGGCCTACCTGGCGGCGCACGACGAGGCCGTACGGTGGGGCTCGCTCAACCGGCGGCTGCTGGCCGCCCGGGTCGCCCACGCCCTGGGGACCGAGCCCACCGAGCCCGTCGTCGACCAGTGCCACAACCTGGTGGAGGTCCGCGACGGGGCCTACCTGCACCGCAAGGGCGCGGCGCCGGGCGACGGCCGCGACGTGCTCGTCGCGGGCACCCGGGGCACCCCCTCCTACCTGGTGGCCGCCCACGCCGGCCCGGACGCCAACCACTCGGTGGCGCACGGCGCGGGCCGCAAGATGTCCCACGCCGACGCCCTGCGTCGGAGCCGGGCCAAGCACACCGTGGAGGAACTGCGGCGTACCCCGGTGGGGTCGCTGGTGGTGTGCGGCGACCGTCAACTGCTCTTCGAGGAGGCGCCCACGGCCTACAAGCGCATCGAACGGGTGATCGCCGACCTCGTCGACCACGACCTGGCCACGCCCGTGGCCACCACGGTCCCCCTGGTCACCTACAAGACGCCCGACGTCGGGCCCACCGCCCGACCGGACCGCCGGGACGACCGCCGCAGGCGGGGCAAGCCGTGAGCCTCCATCTGCTCATGTCCGCCGGGCGCGGCCCGCAGGAGTGCGCCTGGGCGCTGGCCCGGCTGCTGCGGCGCCTGGAAGCCGAGGCCGCCCGACGGGGCGTGACCACCCACCGGGTCCACAGCGTGCCCGGTGACCGGCCCGACACCTACCGATCGGTCTTGGTCCGGATCTCCGGCGGCGACGCGGAGGCGTTCGCCGCCTCGTGGACCGGCACCCTGTGCTGGCAGGCTCCGAGCCCCTACCGGGCGAGCACCGGCCGGAAGAACTGGTACGTCGTCGCCCGACCGTGCCAGCTCGACAGCCCGGCCACCGCGTTCGCGGAGGCGGACGTGGACATCGTGCCCTGCCGCACCGGCGGCCCCGGCGGCCAGCACCGGAACAAGGCCAGCACGGCGGTGCGGGCCACCCACCGTCCCTCCGGCATCGTCGTCGTGGTCGACACCGAACGGCTGTTCAGCCTCAACCGCCGCCTCGCCCTGCAGTTGCTGCGGCAGCGCCTCGCGCACGGCGACGAGACCGCGGAGCGCGCCGTCGTCACCGCCCGGTGGCGGATCCACGACGAACTCGTCCGCGGCGACCCCGCCCGCGTCGAGCGTCCGGAACCGTCGGGGCGGGAGACGGCCCCGACGCGGCGGACGCGCCCCGCCCGCGGCTCGGCCGCGTCAGCCTCGTGACCGGCGGGAGCCGGGCGTCGTCGGCACCGTCACCCGCACGCGCTCGTCCTTCGGGCGGCTGCCGATGTCGTCGAGCTGCTCGCAGATGGTCCTGCGCAGGTCGTCGTAGTCGCGGAAGTGGTGGTCGTTGAACAGCGTGTAGCCGGTCCACATCAGGTTGGCGCAGACCCGTGCCGGCACCCGCCCGGTCGCCGCGCCCATGCCGACCAGCGCCACCGAGGCGATGCTGCCCGGCTCCCTATCGTTCTGGGCGTGGACGGCCTGGAACGCGGCGGCGCACGCCAGTGCCACGTTCAGCGTCTCGCTCACGTTCTGCGCCGACTGCTCCATGGTCGGGGTCGAGATCAGGAACCTGGGGTCGGTCGCCCCCGACGGCACGCAGACGGCGCTGCCCACCGGCAACGACCCGCCGAACTGGTCGCGGATCGCCCGCTGGACGCGCAGCTGGATCCCCGCCCCGAGATGCCGCTTGATGACCGCGTCGACGCCGCCGTCCATCCGCCCCCGGGAGTTGGTCGGGCTGACCCAGGCGTCGACGCGCCGGGTGAGGATCGAGCCCTGGTGGATTTCGACCTCGGGCGTGTCGGCGAAGGCCGCCCGCCACGCCTGCACCACCTTCGCGTTGACGTCTGTCAGCACCACCCTGAGCAGCGGCTTCTCACGGTCGACGGGCATGGCTCACTCCGGTGGGGAAGGGGTTCTCTCCGACGTGGATCACGCTATCGGGGCCCACCGACAACCTTCCGCGGCCCGGTGCCCGCGCCCGTCGCCGGCGGCGTGTTTGTCGCCCGCGGGCGGCAGAATGCCCCCACCTTGATCACCCGTGCCGTCGGACCGGCACGGGTGATCAAGGTG
>NZ_JBPQTK010000091.1:0-25250 GCF_051386315.1 Micromonospora sp. URMC 107 | reverse complement strand
GGGCCACCGGCGGCCGGGGCGGGGCCACCGGCGGCCGGGGCGGAGTCTCCGGCGGACGCGGTGGCGAAGCCGACGGTCGGGGCGGAGTCGCCGCCGGGCACGGTGGTCAGGCCGACGGTCGGGGCGGACTCGCCGCCGGGCGCGGTGGCGAAGCCGACGGTCGGGGCGGAGTCACCGCCGGCCGGGGCGGTCGGGGCGGAGTCGGACTGCGCGCGCTCGGCGCGCGGCAGCTCGGCGGTGGGGTGCGACGGCTCGGCGTCGGGGTGGGCCGGCCGGCGCTGCGGGTCGGACTCGTGCTCGGTCATGCGTACACCTTGACGCGCGGCACTGCGATCCGCCTGGAACGCACCTGAATGTTGGCTGAAAGTCACTCGCCATCGCCCTCGGCCCCCGGCACGAGCGGGAGGCGGACCCGGAAGGTCGATCCCCCGCCGGGGGTCTCGGCCACCTCGACGGTGCCGTGGTGGGCGCGCACCAGCGCCGCGACGATGGCCAGGCCGAGGCCGGTGCCGGTGTTGCCGCCGGCCCGCCGGGTCCGCGCCGCGTCCACCCGGTAGAAGCGCTCGAAGACGCGCTCCGCCTGTTCCGGGGTGAGCCCGGGGCCGGTGTCCGCCACCTCCACCACGGCCAGGTTCCCGGGCTCGGACCGCAGCCGCAGGGTCACCGAGGCCTCCGGCGGGGTGTGCGTGAGGGCGTTGGTCATCAGGTTGCCGATGATCTGGCGCAGCCGGGCGTCGTCGCCGTAGACCACCAGCGGGCCGGAGCCGGGCCTGACCTCCAGCTCGATCCGGCGCGCGGGCGCCATCACCCTGGCGGCCTCGACCGCCTCGCTGGCCAGCACGGGCAGTTCGACCGGGGCGAGGGAGAGCGGTCGCTCCCGGTCCAGCCGGGCGAGCAGCAGCAGGTCCTCCACCAGCAGCCCCATCCGGGCCGCCTCCTGCTCGATGCGGCGCAGCAGGTCGGCGGTCTGCTCCGGTGCGCTCGCCGCGCCCTGCCGGTAGAGCTCGGCGAAGCCCCGGATGGTGGTCAGCGGGGTCCGCAGCTCGTGCGAGGCGTCCGCGACGAACTGCCGCATCCGCTCCTCGGAGCGCCGGGCCCGCGTCTCGGAGGCCAGCGCCGCGCCGGCCGCGTCCCGGGCGGCGGCCTCGGCGGACCGGGCGGCGGTCTCCGACGCGGCCCGCGCGGTGAAGGCGACCTCGATCTGCGTCAGCATCGCGTTCAGCGCCCGGGAGAGCCGACCCAGCTCCGAGGTCGGGCAGGGTTGCCCCTCCTCGGGGTCGGGCACCCGCCGGGTGAGGTCGCCCCCGGCGATGGCGGCAGCCGTACGCTCTATCTCCACCAGCGGCTTCAGGCTGGTCCGGACGATCGCCGCGCCGATGGAGGCGAGCAGGATCAGCACCGCGCCGCCGACCAGCAGGTCTATCCAGACCAGCTGCTTCACGGCGCGGTCCACCTGGGTGAGCGGCTGACCCACGGCCAGCACCGAGCCGTCCTTCTGCCCCGCGTAGACCACCCGCCAGCGGGTGTGGCCGTCCCGGGACAGGACGGTGCGGGGCTCGCCCACCCGCGCCGCGAACCCGCTCCAGTCCGTGGGGAAGTCGGGCAGCTGCTCGGGGTCGAGGCTGAGGTCGTCGTAGACCGGCCGGTACACCCGCTGCTCGTCGGCGATCGACACGACGTAGCTGCTGGGCAGCATCGCCTGGATCTGGCCGCTACGCAGCCCGGGAAGCGCCTGCCCGAGGCCCTGGCTGGCCGACTTGATCTGACCGTCGACCTGGCCGACCAGGTAGTCGCGGAGGAAGAAGGCGGTCAGCGAGCTGATCACCAGCAGCGCGGCGGCGACCAGGGCGAGCACCGAGGCGACCAGCTTCACCCGCAGCGGTACCCCGCGCAGCCACGCCTTGCCCTGGTGGAGCGGGTTCACGCCGCCGGCTTGCGCAGGACGTAGCCGACACCCCGCAGGGTGTGGATCAGCCGGGGCTGGGTGTTGTCCACCTTCCGTCGCAGGTACGAGATGTAGGACTCGACGATGTTGTCGTCGCCCCGGAAGTCGTAGTTCCACACGTGGTCGAGGATCTGCGCCTTGGACAGCACCCGGTTGGCGTTCAGCATCAGGTAGCGCAGCAGCTTGAACTCGGTCGGCGAGAGCTGCACCCGCTGGCCGGCCCGGTGCACCTCGTGGGTCTCCTCGTCCAGCTCCAGGTCGGCGAAGGTGAGCCGGGAGGGCGCCTGCTCGCCGCTGCTGGTCCGCCGCAGCACCGCCCGGATCCGGGCGGTGAGCTCCTCCAGGCTGAACGGCTTGGTGACGTAGTCGTCCCCGCCGAGGGTCAGCCCGCGGATCTTGTCGTCGGTCGCGTCGCGGGCGGTGAGGAAGACCACCGGCGTACGGGTGCCGCCCTCGCGCAGCATCCGGATGACCTCGAAGCCGTCCAGGTCGGGCAGCATCACGTCGAGCACCACCAGGTCGGGCCGGTGGTCCTTGGCGGCGTTGAGGGCGGCGCTGCCGCTCGTCGCGGTGGCCACGTCGAAGCCCGCGAAGCGCAGGCTCGCGGAGAGCAGTTCGAGGATGTTGGGATCGTCCTCGACGACGAGCAGTCGCGCCTCGGTCTGGGTAGCGGCCATGCCGCCCATCATCCGTGCTCTCGCTGCGTCCGCGCTGGGCGGTCGCTGGAAAGAACCTGTGAGGCGACCGTCGCGCTCAGCGCAGCAGCCGGCGCAGCCCGTCCAGCGCGCCGTCGAGCAGCCGGACGGCCGTACGCAGCTGCGAGTCGCTCGGCCGGCGGGCCCGGACCAGGGCGCCCACCTCGACGGCGAAGGCCGCCAGCCGCTGGTCGAACTCGTCCAGCGGCGTCGACCCGGGCGCGGGTGCGGGACCGGGCGCCGGCAACGGGCCGGTGGGCGGCGTGGGTGAGGGGCCGGGCGAGGGGGCGGGCGTCGGGCCGGAGCCGGAGGGCGCCCAGCGGGTACGGCGGGTCTGCCGGGCCGCCTCGCGCAGCTCCCGCTTCAGGTCGCGGACGGAGCCGCGTACCTCGTTCTGGATCTCCCCGGCCAGGGCCGACAGGTCCTCCACCGAGGCGGTGATGTCCGACTCCAGGGTGGTCAGCTCGCCGGCCCGCTGCCGCAGCTCGGCCCGGCCCGCCTCGGTGATCTCGTAGACCTTGCGGCCACCGGCGGCGGTGTGGGCGACCAGCCCGTCGGCCTCCAGCCGCTGCAACCGGGGATAGATCGTGCCGGCGCTGGGCGCGTAGAGGCCGAGGAAGCGCTCCTCCAGCAGGCGGATCAGCTCGTAGCCGTGCTTCGGGCCGTCGTCGAGGAGCTTGAGCAGGTAGAGCCGGAGCCGCCCGTGACTGAACACGGCGGTCACGGCAGCTCCTCCTCGTCGTCGTCCACCGGGCGGGCGAGCAGCGCGATGCTGCCCGACGTGGCGGACGCGGAGAGCCTACCCTCACCCGCGCCGAGCACGCCCTCGCTGTCCACCACGGACCCCGGGACGGCGCTGCCCCGCACCTCGGGGAAGCCGCTGGTGATCCGGCCCGACGTGGTGTGCAGCCGGACGGCCAGGTCGCTGTCCGCCCGGACCCGGACGGTGATGCTGCCGGAGACCGTGCTGAGCCGGATGTCGCTGCGCCGGGGGTTGTCCAGGTCGCAGGTGATGGCCCCGGAGACGGTGTGTGCGCGGACCCGCCCGGCCGCGCTGTCGGCGAGGATCACCTCTCCCGAGACGGTCTCCAGGTCCAGGTCGCCGGCCACCCCCAGCGCCTCGACCGGGCCCGCCATGGTCTTCGCCGACGTCCGGCCGTGGAGGCCCATCAGGGCGATCCGGCCGGAGGTCACCTCCACCCGGGTCTCGCCGCGCAGGCCCGACGCGACCAGCGGACCCTCCACCAGTTCCAGGTCGGCCAGCACGTCGGGCGGGACCGCGACGGAGACGTCGACCCGGGGCAGCCGGGACAGCGGGCCCAGCCAGAAGACGTGGTCCGAGAGCCGCCAGCGTCGCTGCTGGCGTACGGAGAGCCGGCCGTCGCGGTGCTCCACCAGGACCGGCCGGCGTCCGACCCGGGTGACGTCGACCCGAGGCGGCCCGTCGGTGGCCACCACGTTGAGGCGACCGCTGAGCAGGTGGACGTCGAGTCGGTCGACGGGCCCGTCCAGGGTGATCCGCTGCGGGGCGTGCACGGTCCAGTCGGTCATCGGTCCCTCCCTCCACGGCGTGCCGCTTGGCCGGCCTGCCGGATGGCAGGACACTAACGCGATACATCGCGATATGACAAGCGCGGACGTGACGCCTCACGGCACCGGTTCCACGAGCGGCCGGCGGTACGGTCCCCAGGCCACGAAGCGGTCGAACATGGCCCGGGGGCTGGGACCGCCGCGCGGGTCGAGGTGGTAGAGGTCGCGCATCGCCTCGTACATCAGGCCCGCCAGGTAGATCGACAGGCTCTGCTGCTCGCCCTCGTACTCGGCCTTGAGCAAGAGTCGCGCGGTCGCGCAGGGCCACGGCTGGCCGCACGAGCGACAACCCCAGTGCGGTCGCAGCGGCGTGTGCGGCGGCCGGCCCTCGATGTGGTGGCGGGGGCGCCCGGGGCGCGGTCCGGGGCCGGGCTGCGGGAGCCGGGTGGAGAGCACGGGCCTCACCAGCGCCCCCCGTTCGACCGGCGCGCCCGCCCGACGGCGGCCAGATCGGCCGCGCCGTACCACAGGATCTCGGTCGCGTCGTTCGCCCTCGGCCCGACCGGAGGCGGCACGAAGGGCCCGATGGGGCCGGGGATGTACGGAGCCGGCCTGCTCGGGCGGGGCGGCGGGTGCGGCGCCGGAGCGGGCTTCGGCCGCGCGTCCCAGACTCCCGGCGCCGGCTTCGGACTCCTGCTCCGGATCTCCCGCCGCTCCGCGCAGTTCGGGCAGGCGCAGTGCCGTCCGCACCGACTCCGGTGCCAGCCTCCACGGTTAACCACTTCTCCCCCACCCCGCTGTCGAGGTGGGCCGCCCCGCCACGGGAAAGCGGGGCGGCCCCGGCAGGACCCGCCCACGTCCTCGATGACGGCGAACGGGCCCGCGTGGTGACAGTCTGGTGAGGACACCACTACCGTCGACACATGCTCGCCGCATCCGCGCAGGTCAACGAGCCGGCTGAGCGGGCACGGGAGACACGCCGACGGGACCGAGCAGAATGTGGGGAATCGATGGGCACCGCCACCAACTACGTGCTGGGTGAGCTACGCACGTTCCGCGCTCAGCTCGGCCTGAGCCAGGACGACTTCGGCAGGACGATCGGCTACTCCGGGTCGCACGTCAGCTCCGTCGAGACGGGCGGTCGCCCGCCGACGCGGGAGTACATGAAGGCGATCGACGACCAGCACGACACGGGCGAGCGGTTCGGCCGGATGCTCCGCGAGCTGGCCCGGCTGGACGCCACGCCGGCCTGGCTACGGGAGTGGATCGAGTTCGAGCGGGAGGCGGCGACGCTGCGCTGGTTCGAGCTGGCGTACGTGCCGGGCCTGCTCCAGACCGAACGCTACGCCCGCGCCACGTTGGCGGGGGGCCGGTTCACGGCGGACGAGGTCGAGCGGATCGTCGCGTCCAGGCTGGAGCGTCAGGCGATCCTCGGCCGGGAGCGGCCGCCCCAGCTCATCGCCGTCGTCGACGAGGCCGTGCTGCGCCGGCCGGTGCTCGACCAGCCGGGGCTCATGGCCGAGCAGCTCGACCACCTGGTGGCCGTCGCGGCGCAGGAACACGTGCAGCTGCACGTCGTCCCGGCCGACGCCGGCATGTATCTCGGGCTGGCCGGGCAGTTCATCATCGCCGAACTGCCGGACGGCACCCGCGTGGCCCATGCGGACAACCAGCTCAGCGCGCAGATCGTCGACGCATCCACCGATGTTGCTAGGCTGGCCAGGACGTGGGAGATCGTGCGGAACGAGGCCCTCCCCCGCCGGCAGTCGACCGTGCTGATCAAGGAGGTGGCGAAGTCATGGACGTGACGACCCCGCGGTGGCGGAAGTCGACGAGGTCCGGCGGCAACGGCGGTTCCTGTGTCGAGGTCGCCGACAACGTGCCGGGCGTCGTGCTGGTGCGCGACACCAAGGACCGCGAGGGCGGCACCCTCCACTTCGACTCCCGGGCGTGGCAGTCGTTCGTCGGCCTGGCCAAGCGGATCGGCCCGGTCGGCTGACCCGCTTCTCCCGCCGTCCTCATGCCGCGTATCCCGCCGGCGCGCTCCCGACGGCGGCAGCGGTGACGTGCACGACCGACTCGGCCGCCCGGGCGAGCAGCCGCCGGTCGGCGTCCCGGGCGGGATGCAGTGCGGCGGAGACGCCCACCCGCACCTCCAGGCCCCGGGCGGCCAGCACCCGACGCACCGAGCGGAGCAGGTCGTCGTCCCCGACGAATGCGGCGGCCGTGGTCGGCACGCCGGTCGCGGCCCACCGGTAGCCGATCCGCAGGGGCACCACCGGCGCCCGGGCGTCGATCGCCGCCTGGAACAGCGCCGGGCGGAACCCCCGGCCGGGCCGGCAGCCGACCGCGTCGGCGGTGCCGCACCAGGTCGTACCCTCCGGGAAGACCGCCACCGGGCGACCGGCGCGCAGCGCGGCGGTGACCCGGGCCACCGTCGCGGGCAGGTCGCGGGGGCGGGAACGGTCGACGAGGACGGTGCCGGCCGCGGCCGCGAGCAGCCCGACCAGCGGCCAGGACCGGACCTCCCGCTTGGCCACCATCCGGGCCGGCGCGACGGCCAGCAACGCCAGCACGTCCAGCCAGGAGGCGTGGTTGGCGACCAGCAGCGCCGCCCGCCGGGGCGGCCGGCCGCGCACCACGAGGCGCACGCCGAACGCGCGCAGCGTCCACCGGGCCCAGCCGCGCAGGGCCGCCGCCCGGTCCCCGGCCGGCAGCACCGGTAGCAGCGCCGCCAGCGCCGTGCCCGCCGACAGCATCCCGAGGACGGCGAGGGTCCGGCCCGCCCGCCGGGCCGGCGACACGGCCGGCACCTCGCCGTCGACCGGGAGACATCTCGGCCCGCACCCCGACACGGGCAGCCAGAGGCGTCCGGCCGCGCTCACCGCTCGCCCCCACCGAGGAAGTGCCGCAGGTAGCGGGGGTTCATCCGGTCCAGGGAGAAGAGCACGTAGAAGTCGGCCACCCCGAAGTCCGGGTCGTACGCCGGCTCGCCGCAGACCCAGGCCCCGAGGCGCAGGTAGCCGCGCAGCAGCGGCGGCAGGGCGCCCGCCGCCGGGCCGTCGACCGCCGCCGGACCGGTCGCCGCACCCGGCTCGGCGAACCAGGGACGCCTCGGCCGTACGCGCAGCCGCGGCGGGGCCAGGTGCCGGGCCGCGACCTCGTCCCACACCCGTGCGACGGTCCCGCCCCCGTCGGCGACCGGCACCGACGCGCAGCCGCCGAGCCAGCGCGAGCCGCGCAGGTGCAGGTAGCGGACGATGCCGGCCCACATCAGGTTGATCACCGCCCCGGAGCGGTGGTCGGGGTGCACGCAGGACCGGCCGGCCTCGACCAGGTCGTCGCGCAGCGGGTCGAGCGCGGCGAGGTGGAACTCGGTCTCCGCGTACCGCCGGTCGGTGCGCCCCGGCGGGAGCAGCCGGTACGTGCCGACCACCTGCGCGGTGCTCTCCTGCCGGACGATCAGGTGGTCGCAGTACGGGTCGAAGTCGTCGACGTCGAGCCCGGCGGCGCCCGGGCGCAGGACGGCGCCGAGTTCGCTGGCGAACACCTCGTGCCGGAGGCGTTGCGCGGCCGCGACCTCGCTCGGGTCGTCGGCGATCAGCAGGGTGTAACCGCTGGTCGTCAGGGGTGCGCCAGCGGCGTGCAGAACGGCCATGGGACCTGTGTAGGCGGCCCGGGTTGCCGGCCGGCGGGGTGAGGGGTGTCGATGAGGTGAACGGCCCGTGCCGGTGTCGGGGCGGCGGGGCTGGCGCCCGTCTCAGCGGGTGGCGGGCAGGTCCCGGGCGAGGTGCGGGCGCCGGAACCCGACCGTGACCAGACGCCGCAGGTCGGCCCGGTTGTCGTGCATGAGCTGGACGTGGAAGTAGTTGACGTACTCCAGTGCGGCGAAGAGGCCGAAGGCCAGCCCCGGGTACGACCGCGCGCCGGGCGCCCGCACGGCGGCCACGGCGCAGGCGACGATCACGGCGGCCAGGAGGAACGGCAGGGCGGCGCGGGCGGTGACGAAGTGACGCCGGCCGGGCAGGCGCGGCTCCCCGCGGCGCAGTTGTCGCAGCTTGAGCGCCCAGTAGGCCGCGCCCACCACGAGCAGGACCGCGAACGCCGCGAAGCCGGCGAGATTCGCCGCTGTGAGCGGCAGGCCCACCAGCTGGAACCACACCCACGCCTGTAGGGGAACGTTCAGCAGCTCCCAACCGGCGAGGGAGCGGAGCCGACGCCGGGCCGCCTCGCGGGTCGGGCCGGCCGACAGGTGGGTCCTGGGCACGGCCCCAACAGTGGCACAGCACCGGACGAACACCGGGACCGACGGCGTGCGAGGCTGCCGGGGCGCGTGCCGGCGACGGGGCCGGGCGCCCTCGCCGGAGGTGAATGATGATCATCGAGTCGCGCTTCAACGGGCCACCCGGCTCGGGCAACGGCGGCTGGAGCGCCGGGGTCTTCGCCGCCGGCGCCGGCGGCCCGGGGCCGGTCGAGGTGACGTTGCGTCGCCCGCCCCCGCTGGAGACCCCGCTCACTCTCGCCGACGGGGAGGTCCGCGACCCGCAGGGCCTGGTCGTCGCCCAGGTCCGCCCCGCGGAGGACCCCCGGGCGGTGGTGCCGCCGGTGGACCTGCCGGCCGCGCGGGCCGCCTCGGCGGCGTACCCCGGGCTGGTCGACCATCCCTTCCCGGGCTGCTACGTCTGCGGCCCGGACCGCGCCGACGGGCTGCGGATCTTTCCGGGGCGGCTGCCGGACGGCCGCACCGCCGCGCCGTTCCGCGTGCCCGGTCCGGTCACCACGCCCACCGTCTGGGCCGCGCTGGACTGCCCCGGCGGCTGGGCGGTGATCGCCCCCGGCCGGCCGTACGTCCTCGGCCGGATCGCGGCGGTGGTCGCGGCGCTGCCCGAGCCGGGCGACGAGTGCGTGGTGACCGGCGTGATGGTGGGCGGCGAGGGGCGCAAGGCGCTCGTGCACACCAGCCTGTACGCCCCCGACGGCACCCTCCTGGCCTGGGCCCGGGCGACCTGGATCGCCGTGGCGGACGACGTCGGATAATCGTCCCTGGGGATGAGGGCCTCCTGCCTGAGGCGGAGGTGGATCTAGGAAGTGCGCCTGATTGACCTGGTTGCGCGCGCCCGCCACGCTGTGTCACGGCGTACCCCGACGCCACCGCACGAAGGAGAGCAATGACTGACGGGCAGAGAAGCCCCACCGGTGACGGTCAGATCGTGGTGTCCGGCCTGACGAAGCAGTACAAGAACGTCCGGGCCGTCAACGACCTGTCGTTCACCGTCCAACCGGGGCGGGTGACCGGCTTCCTCGGCCCCAACGGCGCCGGCAAGACCACCACGCTGCGGATGCTGCTGAACCTGGTCACGCCGACCAGCGGGACGGCGACCATTGGCGGGCGGCGGTACGCCGACCTGACCGACCCGCTGCGGCACGTCGGCGCCGTGCTGGAGGCGTCCAGCGCGCACAAGGGCCGCACCGGCATCAACCACCTGCGGGTGATCGCCGCGGCGGCCGGGCTGCCGAAGCACCGACCCGATGAGGTGCTGGCGCAGGTGGGGCTGACCCCGGCGGCGAAGCGCAAGTTCAAGGGCTACTCGCTCGGCATGAAGCAGCGGCTCGGCATCGCCGCCGGCATGCTCGGCGACCCCCGCGTGCTGATCCTCGACGAGCCCGCCAACGGGCTCGACCCGGAGGGCATCCGGTGGATGCGCGGGTTCCTCAAGAACCTCGCGCACGAGGGCCGCACGGTGCTGGTCTCCAGCCACCTGCTGTCGGAGATGCAGCTGCTCGCCGACGACGTGGTGATCATCGCGGCCGGGCAGCTGGTCCGGCAGGGCACGGTCGAGCAGGTGATCGGCTCGATGGCGCAGGGCGTCCGGGTCCGGGTCCGCACCCCGCAGGCCGACGCGCTGACCGCCGCCCTCAAGGAGGGGCCGGCCGTCGTCGACGTCGACGAGCACGGCGTCCTGCTGGTGGGCGGGGTGGACGCCCCGACCGTGGGCCGCGTCGCCCTGACGGCGGGCGTCGAACTGCACGAACTGACCACGGAACGGCCCGACCTGGAACGGGTCTTCCTGGAGCTGACGGCCGGAAAGGCGGGCATCCGATGAACCTCGTCCGGTCCGAGCTTCTCAAGATCCGCACCACCAGCACATGGTGGTGGCTGGCCATCGCCGCGTTCCTGTCGATCGTGCTGGCCTTCGCGTTCAACGCCTGGGTCGCCAACGAGACGTTGAGCGGCAAGGGCGACAACCTGGGCGTCACGGGCGACCAGGCCTCCGCGGGGGCGCAGGCCGCGAACCTCTACACCTCCGGGCAGTACCTGGGCCTGATGTTCGTGATGCTCATCGGCATCCTGATGGTCACCAACGAGTTCTTCCACCAGACGGCGACCACGACGTTCCTGGCGACGCCGCGGCGCACGTCGGTGATCCTCAGCAAGCTGGTCGCGGCCAGCCTGCTGGGCGTCGGCTTCTGGCTGGTGACCACGCTGATCGACCTGGCCGCCGGCGCGGTGTTCCTGTCGGCCAACGGCCACGGCACCCTGCTCGGCGAGTGGGCCGTGCAGCGGGCGCTGCTGCTCAACCTGCTGGCGTACGCGATCTGGACGGTCCTCGGCATCGGCATCGGCACGCTGATCACCAACCAGCTCGGCGCGGTGATCACCGCCGCGGTGCTCTACCTCGTCGGCACGCAGGTGGTGGGCCTGTTGTTCATGCTGCTGGCGAACGTGCTGGACAGCCAGGCCGTGGTCAAGTGGCAGGTGATCTGGCCGGCCGTCGCCTCGACGGTCATGGTCAGCGAGGGCCAGACGGACTTCACGCCCGCGTGGTGGGTCGGCGCGCTCGTGCTGATCGGCTACGCGGTGGTGAGCGGGGTCGTCGGCGTCCTGATCACCCGGCGGCGCGACATCTCCTGACGCGTCCGGACGGCGGCGGGGGTGGTGCCGGACACCACTCCCGCCGCCGCGCGACCGGGGCCGATCCCCACACCGGCCCTTACCAGCAGTCGCCCGGACACGCAGCGTTTGGTGAACTTCTGGCATCTTCTGTGAAACGGGCCACCCGGTGGAGGCGGAAATGCCTGTGCCATCCGTACGGCGTAGCCTGGGAGCCGTCTCGTGCGCGCTCGAAGGCAGGGCGTCACCGGACACCGCGTGACACACAAACCCGCGTGAAAGAGGCGATTACCGGCCGTGTCGACCCAGCAGACTTCGCAGGAGAACCCACTGGCGGGTTTCGGCCCGAACGAGTGGATCGTCGAGGAGATGTACCAGCGCTACCTCGCCGACCCCACCAGCGTCGATTCGGCCTGGCACGACTTCTTCGCGGACTACCGCCCGGCGCCCGGCGCCGGGAAGCCGCGCGGAGCTGAGCAGGCCCCGAAGCCGGCCGCCAAGCCGGAGCCCGCCGGGCAGCAGGAGGCGGCCACCGCGGTCGCGCAGCCGGTGGAGAAGAAGCCGGCGGAGAAGAAGCCGGAGCCCAAGCCCGAGCAGCCCGCCGCCAAGGCCGCCCCGGCCAAGCCGGCGCCCGCGAAGGCGGCCCCCGCCAAGCCCGCGGCGGCCAAGCCGACCGCCACCGGCCCGCAGACCACCCCGCTGCGCGGCGTGGCGGCGAAGATCGTCCAGAACATGGACGCCTCGCTGGCCGTGCCGACCGCCACGAGCGTGCGCGCCGTCCCGGCCAAGCTGCTGGTCGACAACCGCATCGTGATCAACAACCACCTCACCCGTGGGCGCGGTGGCAAGGTCAGCTTCACCCACCTCATCGGGTACGCGATGGTCCGCGCCCTGGTCGCCCACCCGGAGATGAACAACTCCTTCGCCGAGGTCGACGGCAAGCCGACCATGGTCCGGCCGGAGCACGTCAACCTGGGCATCGCGATCGACCTGGTCAAGCCGGACGGCAGCCGCAACCTGGTGGTCCCCTCCATCAAGGCCTGCGAGCAGATGGACTTCCGGCAGTTCTGGCAGGCGTACGAGGACGTGGTCCGGCGCGCCCGCCGCAACGAGCTGACCATGGACGACTACTCGGGCACGACGATCTCGCTGACCAACCCGGGCGGCATCGGCACCGTGCACTCGATGCCGCGGCTCATGCAGGGCCAGAGCGCGATCATCGGCGTCGGGGCGATGGAGTACCCGGCCCCCTACCAGGGCATGTCCGAGGCCACCCTGGCCGAGCTGGCCGTCAGCAAGGTCATCACCCTCACCAGCACGTACGACCACCGGATCATCCAGGGCGCCCAGTCCGGCGAGTTCCTGAAGGTCATGCACGAGCTGCTGCTCGGCGAGCACAGCTTCTACGACCAGATCTTCACCTCGTTGCGTATCCCCTACGAGCCGGTGCGCTGGATGCGCGACGTGGCGGTCAACAACGAGGGCCAGATCAACAAGACCGCCCGGGTGCACGAGCTGATCCACGCGTACCGCGTGCGCGGCCACCTGATGGCCGACACCGACCCGCTCGAGTTCAAGATCCGCAAGCACCCCGACCTGGACGTGCTCCAGCACGGGCTGACCCTCTGGGACCTCGACCGCGAGTTCCCGGTCAACGGCTTCGCCGGCAAGCAGCGGATGAAGCTGCGCGACATCCTCGGCGTGCTGCGTGACTCGTACTGCCGGCGCGTCGGCATCGAGTACATGCACATCCAGGACCCGGAGGAGCGGCGCTGGATCCAGGAGCGGATCGAGCGCAAGTACGAGAAGCCGTCGCCCGAAGAGCAGAAGCACGTGCTCAACCGGCTCAACGCCGCCGAGGCGTTCGAGACCTTCCTCCAGACCAAGTACGTCGGGCAGAAGCGCTTCTCACTGGAGGGCGGCGAGTCGCTGATCCCGCTGCTCGGCGAGGTGCTGGAGGCCTCCGCCGAGGGCGGGCTGGACGAGGTCGTCATCGGCATGGCCCACCGTGGCCGGCTCAACGTGCTGGCCAACATCGTCGGCAAGCCGTACGAGAAGATCTTCTCGGAGTTCGAGGGGCACCTGGACCCGCGCTCCACCCAGGGCTCCGGCGACGTGAAGTACCACCTGGGCCAGAACGGCAAGTTCACCACGCCCGACGGCGACCACGCGGTCAAGGTCTCGGTGGTGGCGAACCCGTCGCACCTGGAGGCCGTCGACCCGGTGCTGGAGGGCATCGTCCGGGCCAAGCAGGACCGGATAGACCTCAAGCTGGAGGGCTACACCGTGCTGCCGCTGGCGGTGCACGGTGACGCCGCCTTCGCCGGCCAGGGCGTGGTCGCCGAGACCCTCAACCTCTCGCAGCTGCGCGGCTACCGCACCGGCGGCACCGTCCACGTGGTGGTCAACAACCAGGTCGGCTTCACCACCGCCCCGGAGTACAGCCGCTCCAGCCTCTACAGCACCGACGTCGCCCGGATGATCCAGGCGCCGATCTTCCACGTCAACGGCGACGACCCCGAGGCCGTGGTCCGGGTCGCCCGGCTGGCGTTCGAGTACCGGCAGACCTTCAACAAGGACGTCGTCATCGACATGGTCTGCTACCGCCGGCGCGGGCACAACGAGGGCGACGACCCGTCGATGTCCAACCCGCAGATGTACAAGATCATCGACTCGAAGCGGTCCGTCCGGAAGCTCTACACCGAGGAGCTGATCGGGCGCGGTGACATCACCGTGGAGGACGCGGAGGAGCTGCTGCGCGACTACCAGTCGCAGCTGGAGCGGGTCTTCAAGGCCACCCGCGACGCGGCCACCACGCCCCGGCAGCTCAGCCGCCCCAAGCGGGAGGACGAGCCGGAGCCGCAGGTGGAGACCGCCACCGACGCCGCCGTCGTCAGGGCCGTCGGCGAGGCCCACGTCAACCTGCCGGAGGGCTTCACCCCGCACAAGCGCATCCAGCAGCTGCTCGACCGGCGGGCCAAGATGTCCGTCGAGGGCAACATCGACTGGGGCTTCGGCGAGATCATCGCGTTCGGCTCGCTGCTGCACGACGGGGTCACCGTCCGGCTCGCCGGGCAGGACTCCCGCCGGGGCACCTTCGTGCAGCGGCACGCCTCCGTGGTCGACGCCCAGACCGGCAACGACTACCTGCCGTTGCAGTCGCTGACCGGCGACGGCGAGCGCTCCCGGTTCTTCGTGCACGACTCCCTGCTCAGCGAGTACGCGGCGATGGGCTTCGAGTACGGCTACTCGGTGGAGAACATCGACGCGCTGGTCTGCTGGGAGGCGCAGTTCGGCGACTTCGTCAACGGCGCCCAGTCGGTGATCGACGAGTTCATCTCCTCGGGCGAGGTCAAGTGGGGCCAGCGCTCCGCGGTCACCCTGCTGCTGCCGCACGGCCACGAGGGTCAGGGCCCGGACCACACCTCCGGCCGCCCGGAGCGGTTCCTGCAGATGTGCGCCGAGGACAACATGCGGGTGTCCATCCCGACCACGCCGGCGAACTACTTCCACCTGCTGCGCCGCCAGGCGCTGTCGCCGAAGCGCAAGCCGCTGGTGGTGTTCACGCCGAAGTCGCTGCTGCGGCACAAGCTCTGCGTCTCCCCGGTGGAGGACTTCACCACCGGCACCTTCCAGCCGGTGCTGCCCGACTCGGGCACCCCGGCGCCGGAGCAGGTGAAGCGGGTGCTGCTCTGCTCGGGCAAGGTCTACTACGACCTGTTCCAGGCCCGCGCCGAGCGCGGCGTCACCGACACCGCGATCATCCGGATCGAGCAGCTCTACCCGATGCCGGTCGAGGAGATCCGGGCCGCCCTGGCGGCGTACCCGAACGCCGAGGACTTCGCCTGGGTGCAGGAGGAGCCGGCCAACCAGGGAGCCTGGTCGTTCGTCGCGCTCAACCTGCTGGAGCACCTGGCGGACGTCCGGCTGCGCCGGATCTCCCGCCCGGCGGCGGCGGCCCCGGCCGTCGGCTCGGCGAAGATGCACGAGGTCGAGCAGACCGCGCTGATCGAGGCGGCCCTGCCCCGCCCGTGACCTGACCGCAGCACCGCCGACCGGGGCAGGGACCGTCACGACGACGGCTCTGCCCCGGTCGGCGTCCGGCCTCCCCCCGCCCGGGTGGTCCGGCCGGTGTCCACGGCACGGGTCGGACGACCCGGACGCCCCCACAGACGAGCGAGGAACGACAGCATGTACTTCACGGACCGCGGAATCGAGGAGCTGGTGCAGCGGCGCGGCGAGGAGTCCGTCAGCGTCGAGTGGCTCGGCGAGCGCCTGCGCGACTTCGTCGACCTGAACCCCGAGTTCGAGACCCCGATCGAGCGCTTCGCCACCTGGCTCGCCCGCCTCGACGACCCCGACGACGAGTAGCCCGGCCGCGACAGGGCCATGTTTCCGTGATCAACGGGTACCTGGACCCGAGCCGGGTGCCCGGCGATCTTCTAGGGTGGGTGCGTGGCGCGCAGTGTGTACCTGACCAGCGTGGGCTCCGGCGGCGGAAAGTCGACCATCGCCCTCGGCCTGGCCGAGCTGTTGTCCCGGCAGGTCGAGCGGATCGGCGCGTTCCGGCCGCTGGTGCGCGGGGACGGTCCCGACCCGATCCTCGCCCTGCTCGGTGACCGCTACCGGATCGGGCTTCCGCTGGCCGACCTGAGCGGCACCAGCTACGCCGAGGCGACCGCGCTGGTCGCCGACGGGCGGCGGGAGGAGCTGATCACCGGCATCGTCGAGCGGTACCGGGAGGTCGAGCGGCGCTGTCCCGCCGTGGTCGTGGTGGGCAGCGACTTCGCCGACGGCGGCGACGGGGCCGGTCCCCGCGAGCTGGCCTTCAACGCCCGGCTGGCCACCGAGTTCGGCAGCGTGGTGGTGCCCGTCGTCGACGGCTTCGGGCAGGAGCCGGCCGCGATCGCGGCCGCCGCGCGCGGGGCGTACCACGATCTGGAGGACCTCGGGGCGACGGTGCTGGCGGTGATCGCCAACCGGGTCCCCGGCCCGATGACGCTGCCCGAGCTGCCTGTCCCCACGTACGCCATCCCGGAGGTGCCGACCGTCTCGGCGCCGACGGTGGCCGAGGTGGCGGCGGCGCTCGGCGCCACCCTGCTCGCCGGCGACGACGACGCGCTCAGCCGCGACGTGCTCGACTACGTGGTCGGCGCGGCGCACGTGCCGACGCTGCTGGACCACCTGACCGAGGGCGCGCTGGTGATCACCCCCGGCGACCGGGCCGACCTGCTGGTGGCGGCGAGCGCCGCGCACGTGGCCGGGCAGGTCTCCGTCTCGGGGCTCGTGCTGACCCTCGGCGAGCAGCCCGACCCGCGGGCGATGCGGCTGGTCGAAGGGCTCAACACCGGGCTCGCGGTGCTCTCCGTGCCCAGCGACAGCTACGACACCGTCGCCGCGTCCAGCCGGATCGAGGGCCGACCCAGCGCGGCCAACCCGCGCAAGGTGGAGGCCGCGCTCGGCGCGTTCGAGCGCTGCGTGGACACCGACGACCTGGCCCGCCGGCTGCGGGTCAGCCGCTCCGAGCGGGTCACCCCGCTGATGTTCGAGTACGACCTGATCGACCGCGCCCGGGCCCGGCGCCGGCACCTCGTGCTGCCCGAGGGGGCGGAGGAACGGATCCTGCGGGCGACGGAGATCCTGCTGCGCCGGGGCGTCGCCGACATCACCCTGCTCGGCCGCCCGGACGACGTCGCGCGGCGCACCCGCGAACTGGGCATCGACATCACCGGCGCGCAGGTGGTCGACCCCGTCACCAGCGAGTGGCGCGACGAGTTCGCCGCCACGTACGCCGGGCTGCGCGCGCACCGCGGCGTGACCCTCGACCTGGCCCACGACATCGTCGCCCAGCCCAACTACTTCGGCACGCTGATGGTGCAGACGGGCCACGCCGACGGGATGGTCTCCGGCGCGACCCACACCACCGCCGCCACCATCCGGCCCGCGTTCGAGATCATCCGGAACGTGCCGGGCGTCTCGGTCGCCTCCAGCGTCTTCTTCATGCTGCTCGCCGACCGGGTGCTGGTCTACGGCGACTGCGCGGTCAACCCCGACCCGGACGCCGCCCAGCTCGCCGACATCGCCATCTCCTCGGCGGAGACGGCCGCCCGGTTCGGCATCGAGCCGCGGGTCGCGATGCTCTCCTACTCCACCGGCAGCTCCGGGGCGGGCGCCGACGTGGAGAAGGTCGCGGCGGCCACCAGGCTGGTCCGCGAGCGCCGGCCCGACCTGCTCGTCGAGGGGCCGATCCAGTACGACGCGGCGATCGACCCGGCGGTGGCGGCCACGAAGCTGCCCGGCAGCGAGGTCGCCGGCCGGGCCACGGTCTTCATCTTCCCGGACCTGAACACCGGCAACAACACGTACAAGGCGGTGCAGCGCTCCGCCGGGGCGGTGGCCGTCGGGCCGGTGATGCAGGGCCTGCGCCGGCCGGTGAACGACCTGTCCCGGGGCGCCACGGTGCCGGACATCGTGAACACCGTGGCGATCACCGCCATCCAGGCCGCCGCCACCGAGGAGTCGTCATGAACGGTCCCGCCGCCCCGCAGGAGCGGGTCCTCGTCCTCAACTGCGGGTCGTCGTCGGTGAAGTTCCGGCTCTTCGACGGCGACCGGGTGGTCGACAAGGGCACCGTGGAGCGGGTCGGCGAGGCCGGCGGCGGGCCGGCCGACCACGAGACCGCCGTCCGGGGCATCCTCGACGGGCTGGACCTGACCGGGCTGGCGGCCGTCGGGCACCGGGTGGTGCACGGCGGGAAGCGGTTCGGCGAGCCGGTGCTGATCGACGACGCGGTGCTGGCCGCGATCCGCGACCTCGTCCCGCTCGCGCCGCTGCACAACCCCGCCAACCTGGCCGGCATCGAGGTCGCCCGGGCGGCGCTGCCGGAGGTGCCGCAGGTCGCCGTCTTCGACACCGCGTTCCACCACACCCTGCCCGAGGCCGCCGCGACCTACGCGATCGAGCGGGACACCGCCGAGCGGTACGGCATCCGGCGCTACGGGTTCCACGGCACCTCGCACGCGTACGTGTCGCGGCGCACCGCCGAGCTGCTCGGCCGCCCGTACGCGGAGGTGAACACGATCACCCTGCACCTCGGCAACGGCGCGAGCGCCTGCGCGGTGGCCGGCGGCCGGAGCGTGGCCACCTCGATGGGGATGTCCCCGCTGGAGGGTCTGGTGATGGGCACCCGCAGCGGCGACCTGGACCCGACCGTGATCTTCCACCTGCGCCGGGAGGGCGGGCTCTCCGTCGACGAGATCGACGACCTGCTCAACCACCGCAGCGGCCTGCTCGGGCTGACCGGCGCCAACGACATGCGCGAGGTGCTCGCGCGCCGGGCGGACGGCGACCCGGCGGCGGCGCTCGCCTTCGACGTCTACTGCCGGCGGATCACCGGCTACGTCGGGGCGTACTACGCCCTGCTCGGCCGGGTGGACGCGGTCACCTTCACCGCCGGCGTCGGCGAGCACGCCGCGCCGGTCCGCGCCGCCGCCCTGGCCGGCCTGGACCGGCTCGGCATCGCGGTGGACCCGGAGCGCAACGCCGCCGCCGGCGACCGGGTCATCTCGCCCGAGGGGGCCGAGGTGACCGTCTGCGTCGTCGGCACCGACGAGGAGCGCGAGATCGCCCTCCAGACCCGCGCGGTGGTCGACGCGACCGGCTGACCGTCCC
The DNA here is from genome assembly GCF_051386315.1 of Micromonospora sp. URMC 107. NCBI lineage: Bacteria > Bacillati > Actinomycetota > Actinomycetes > Micromonosporales > Micromonosporaceae > Micromonospora > Micromonospora sp. URMC 107. The sequence goes on along the minus strand of NZ_JBPQTK010000091.1, from coordinate 6,517 downwards.
CGCCCGCGCGCGTCACGTGCGGGCCGGCCAGGGTGGCGCCCGCCCCGGATCGCCCGGGCCGGCCACGGGTCGCCCGGGCCGGCCACGGTCAGCTCAGGCCGGCCACGGTCAGCTCAGGGCGAGCCAGGCGAGCAGGGCGACCAGCACGACGGCGACCGCCGCCGCGCCGACGAGCAGCGGCGTCCGGGACGCGCCGGCCGGCGCCTCGGGCTCGGCGGTGTGGGCGAAGGCGCGGAACGCCGCGGTGTTGCCGCTCGGGTCGGTCTGGTTCTCAGGCATGGCGGTGACCCTAGCCAAGCCCGTTCCGCACCGCCGTCCACCACGCGCGCCCCGGCCTCAGGTCGAGCCGGCCGGCGGAGACGATCCGGCCAGGTGGCGGGACGTCCGGGCCGGACGGCGGGGCCGGTCCGGGCCGTCGGGCACCTACCGTGAAGCGGTGGGGATCAAGCGGCTGGTCGCCGTGCTGACGATGACGCTGCTGGCCGGTTGCGCCCCGGCGGCCACCGCCGCGCCCGGCGCACCGCCGCCGGCCCGTCCCGCGCCCACGGCGGCCTACGCCGTCGGCGTACGCACCTTCACCGTCGACCCGGCCTCGGCGCGCCCCCTGCCGGTGACCGTCTGGTACCCGGCGGAGGGCGGCGCGGTGGCCGCCGGGCGCTTTCCCGTGGTGGTCTACAGCCACGGGCTGCACAGCCTGCCCGAGCTGCACGCCGGGCTGACCGCCCGCTGGGCCGCCGCCGGGTTCGTGGTGGCCGCCCCCGCCTACCCGCACACGCGGCGCGGCGCGGCCCGGTTCAGCCGTGCCGACGTACGCCACCAGCCGGCCGACGGCTGGCGGCTGATCCGGCACCTGGTGCGGCTCGACGCCCAGGCCGGGGACCCGCTCGCCGGGCACCTCGACGTCGCCCGAATCGCCGCCGCCGGCCACTCGGCGGGCGGCTTCACCACGGCCGGCATGTTCACCTCCGGGCGGTCGGGGCGGCTGCGCGCCGGCATCGTGATCGCCGGGGGCGGGATGGCCGGCAGCTTCGCCGGGCCGGCGGCCCCGTTGCTCTTCGTGCACGGTACGGCGGACCGGATCGTGCCGGCCACGGTCGGCCGCGCCGCCTACCACCGCACGACGGGCCCGACCGCCTTCCTGAGCCTGCTCGGGCAGGGCCACGGCGAGTACCTGACGCCGGGGTTGCCGGGCTTCGACCAGGTTCTCGCCACGACCACCGACTTCCTCCGCTGGACGCTCTACGGCGACCAGGCCGCCGGCCGCCGCCTGCCCGGCGACGCCCGCTCCCCCGGAGTGACAACGTTCGAGACCCGCCCCACCGGCTGATCCACCGTCCCGGCCCGGGCGCGGGCCAGGCGGCTGTGGCGGCCGGGGCGCGTAACGCCGTGGCGCGGGGAGGACCGCCGAGCTACGGTGCCGCCGTGGACGGTCTCGCGGGGCGGCAACTGGACGGCATCGCCGAGCTGGCCGGGCTGGCGTCGGCGGCCGGCATCGAGGTGTGGCTGCGGGGCGGCTGGGCGATGGACTTCCACCTGGGCGAGGTCACCAGGCCGCACGTCGACGTCGACTGGTACTGCTGGCGCGCCGACGCCGACCGGCTGGCCTGCCTGCTGCGCGGGCGCGGCTGGCGGCCCGACCCGCGGATGCCCGTCGACGTGCAGCTCGACCTGATCCGCGACGACGTCGAGATGAGCCTCGCGTACCTGGCGCGGGACGCGATGGGGCAGGTGGTGGTGGGCGCCGGCCCGTGGACGGGTACGGCACTGCCGGACGGGATGCTGTCCGGTCCGCCTGGTCGGATCGGCCCGCTGACCGTCCCGATGATCTCGGTGGCCGCCCAGATCGAGTTCAAGGAGATGTTCCCCGTCTGGATACCGGGCCGGCCCCGCCGGGCGAAGGACGCCGCCGACCTGACCCGCCTGCGCGCCACCGGTGCCGGCGAGCGGCGCCCGTGATCGGTTGACGCTCCGCCGGGCTCGGAGCCGCGTACCGCCCGGGGCGACGTCAACGGATCATGAGGGACGGACCCCGGCCAGGCGGGCCGGGACGTGGGCGGGGTCACCGCGTCGATTCTCGGCGGGCGGGGGCGCACCGCGAGGCACAATCGTTCCCATGCCCCGTCGTGTCACCCCCGCCCTGCTCGCCTCCGCACTGTTCACCGCCGGTCTGGTCGGCTGCTCCGACGACGCCGGGTCGGCCCCGCAGGCGGCGGTCCCGCAGGCCACGGCCCCGGCGCCGCCCTCGCAGGCGGCCGCCCCCACCCCGCGGGTGCCCGCCGGCACCGCGCCCGACCGGGCCTTCGCCGTCGGCGTACGGCAGCTGAAGCTGAACCGCGACGGGGACCGGCCGCTGCCGGTGACCGTCTGGTACCCGGCGGCCGGGAGGCCCGGCGGGCAGCCGGAGCGGTCGGCGGACGCCGCCACGGGGAAGTTCCCCGTCGTCATGTTCAGCCACGGGCTGAACGGTCGACCGGCGGACTACGGGACGCTGCTGACGCGCTGGGCGGCGGCCGGGTTCGTGGTGGCCGCGCCGACCTTCCCGCACACCGCCCGGGGCGGCGACGGCAACGTGCTCGACGTGCTCAACCAGCCGGCCGACGTGTCGTACGTGCTGACCCAGGTGCTCGCCCTCGACGCCCGCGCCGGCGACCCGCTGCGCGGCCGGCTGGCCACGGACCGGGTGGCGGCGGCCGGGCACTCGGCCGGCGGGGTGACCACCATCGGCCTCTTCACCGCCGGCCGGGACGAGCGGCTGGACGCCGGGGTGGTCTTCGCCGGCACGGCGCTCGGGGTCGGCACCGCCTTCGCGGGCGCCGCCGCCCCGCAGCTCTTCGTGCACGGCGAGGCCGACGAGGTGGTCGAGTACGCCGCCGGCAAGGCCGCCTACGACAAGGTGCCCTGGCCGAAGGCGATGCTGAGCCTGCCGAAGGGCGACCACGGCCGGGCGCTGCTCAGCGACGGCGCCGCGCTGCGGGTGGTCTCGGACACCACGGTCGAGTTCCTGCGCTGGTCGCTCTACGGCGACCAGACCGCCAAGGGCCGCATCCCCACCGACGCCGCCCGCGACGACATCGCCACCCTCGACAACCGCCTCTGACCCGGCGGAGGGGACAACCGCGCACGCCGCCACCCGGCACCGGCCACCGACCGTCTGAGCGCGACGGCCACCCGGGCACCGACCGTCGAAGCGCGACGACCGCCCGGGCACGACGACACCCGGCCCGGGCGGCCAGCCGCTCCGCCGGTCAGGCGGTGTGGTCGACGACGACCTTGCCGAAGACGTCGCCGGAGTGCAGGCGGGCGAAGGCGTCGGCGACCCTGCTGAACGGGACCACCGTGTCCACCACCGGGCGCACGCCGCGCTCGGCGCAGAACGCGAGCAGGGCGGCCAGCTCGTCGGGGGTGCCCATCGAGGTGCCCAGGATCTCCAGCTGCATGGCGAAGACGCGGCGCAGGTTGACCTTCGGCTCGTGCCCGGCGGTGGCGCCGGAGACCACGATCCGGGCCATCGGCGCGGCGGACTTCAGCGAGTGGTCGAAGGTCGCCGCCCCGACCGTCTCGACGACCACGTCGACCCGCTCCGGCAGCCGGGCGCCGGGCTCGACGGCGGTGGCGCCCAGCTCGGCGATCCGTTCCCGCTTGGCGGCGTCGCGGCTGGTCGCGTACACCCGCTTGCCCATCGCGGCGGCGAGCGCGACGGCCGCCGTGGCCACGCCCCCGCCGGCGCCCTGGACCAGCACGGCGTCGGCCTCGTCGACCCGCCCCTTGGTGGTCAGCATCCGCCACGCGGTCAGCCAGGCGGTCGGCAGGCAGGCCGCGTCCGCCGCCGCCAGCCCCGCCGGCAGGGCCAGCAGGTTCGACCGGGGTACGGCCACCCGCTCGGCCAGCGTGCCGGGGAAGTGCTCCGAGAGGATGGAGATGCCGCGCGGGTCGGCCGGGGTGGGGATCACCGGGTAGACGACGACCTCGTTGCCGTCCGGGTCCACCCCGACGGCGTCGCAGCCGAGGATCATGGGCAGCTGCTCCGCGCGCAGCCCGACCCCCCGCAGCGACCAGAGGTCGTGGTGGTTGAGGGAGCTGGCCCGCACCTGCACGGTCACCCAGTCGTCGGCCGGGTGGGTCGGCTCGGGCTGCTCGCCGACGGCGAGCGCGGCGAGCGGGTTGGCGTCGTCGAAGCGGGAGACGAAGGCGGCACGCATGATCGGCACGGTAACAAGCCGAGCCCTCCACAAGAAGGGCACACCGGTGTGGGAAGGGCGCCTTCCTGCCGCCGGGCGGCAGGGAGGCGCCCTTCCGCGTCCTTCAGCGGGTGACGCCGTCGCGGCGGGCGGCCTCGGCCACGGCCGCGGCCACCGCGGGGGCGACCCGGGGGTCGAGCGGGGACGGGACGATCGCCTCGGCGGTGAGCGACTCGGCCACCACGCCGGCGATGGCGTCGGCGGCGGCGACCTTCATCCCGTCGGTGATCCGGGTGGCCCGGGCGTCCAGCGCGCCCCGGAACACGCCCGGGAAGGCCAGCACGTTGTTGATCTGGTTCGGGTAGTCGCTGCGGCCGGTGGCGACGACCGCCACGTGCCGGGCGGCCACCTCCGGGTGCACCTCGGGCGTCGGGTTGGCCAGCGCGAAGACGATGCCGCCGGGGGCCATGCCGGCGATCGCCGCCTCCGGGATCTGCCCGCCCGAGACGCCGATCAGCACGTCCGCGCCGCGCAGCGCCTCGGTGACGTCGCCCTCGCGACCGCCGGCGTTCGTGCTCGCCGCCAGGTCGGCCTTGGTGCCGGTCAGCCCGGACCGGTGCCGGCCGATGATCCCCTTGGAGTCGCAGACGACCACCTGGTCGGGATTCACCCCGCCGGCGATCAGCATCTTCGTCACCGCGACCCCGGCCGCGCCCGCGCCGCTGACCGTCACCCGCAGGTCGCCGAGCTTGCGGTCGAGCAACGTGGCGGCGTTGCGCAGGGCGGCGAGCACGACGATCGCGGTGCCGTGCTGGTCGTCGTGGAAGACCGGGATGTCCAGGGCCTCGTCCAGGCGGCGCTCCACCTCGAAGCAGCGCGGGGCGCTGATGTCCTCCAGGTTGATCCCGCCGAACGACGGGGCGAGCGCGCGCACCACGGCCACGATCTCGTCCACGTCCTGGGTGTCCAGGCAGACCGGCACCGCGTCGACCCCGGCGAACTGCTTGAACAGCACCGCCTTGCCCTCCATCACCGGCAGCGCCGCGCGCGGGCCGATGTTGCCCAGCCCGAGTACGGCCGAGCCGTCGGTGACGACCGCGACGGTGTGCGACGCCCAGGTGTAGTCGTCGGCGAGCGTCGGGTCGGCGGCGATCGCCTCGCAGACCCGGGCCACGCCCGGGGTGTACGCGAGGGAGAGGTCCTCCCGGCTGGTCAGCGGGACGGTCGAGGCGACGGCCATCTTGCCGCCCCGGTGCAGTCGGAAGACGGGATCAGCGGGGTCCACGGTGGACGACATGGTGACTCCAGGATCTGTCGAGCAGACGGAGCGGCCGGCGCGGGCGCGAGGTGGGGCGCCGAGCGGCGGCACGCGGTGCGGGGGTCACCCGGGCACGTTTCGAGCATAGTGTCGCCACCGTCACACCGATGTGAGCGGGGTCATATCCGACGCGGGCGCACCCGCGCGGGCCGGGGCCAGTAGCGGGCGACCACCCGGCCCCGCACGTCGGCCACCCCGTACGCCCGGGAATCGTCGGTGACCAGGTCGTTGTCGCCGCGCAGCCACCAGCCACCGTCCTGGGCGCGGACGGCGCGTTTGACGACGAGCAGGTCGGGGCGGCTGCGGAAGACCGCGACCACGACGTCGCCGGGGCGCACGGCCCGGCCGCCGGGGCGGACCAGCACCGCGTCGCCGTGCCGCAGCGTGGGCGACATGGACGGGCCGGTCACCAGCACGGCGGTCAGCGGCCACCGCAGCCGGGGGGCCGCCGTCGGGCAATCGGTCCCCATCGGTTTCCCCTCCACCCGCCCTCCCTGGAGCGCCTCCAGGAGTAATGTCGTCTTGGATCATCGCAAACTTCCCATGGAGGATCCTGATGCGACTTCCGCGCATCCTTACGCCCCGCGTGACCGCCAGCGCCCACTGCGACCTGCCCTGCGGCGTCTACGACCCGGCCCAGGCCCGGATCGAGGCCGAGTCGGTGAAGGCGATCTGCGAGAAGTACCAGGCCAACACCGACCCCGAGTTCCGCACCCGCGCCATCCTGATCAAGGAGCAGCGCGCCGACCTGGTGAAGCACCACCTGTGGGTGCTGTGGACCGACTACTTCAAGCCGGCCCACTTCGAGAAGTACCCGCACCTGCACCAGCTGTTCAACGAGGCCACCAAGCTGGCCGGCGCCGCCGGCGCGAAGGGCGGCACCGACCCGTCCAAGGCCGACGAGCTGCTCCAGAAGATCGACGAGATCTCCAAGATCTTCTGGGAGACCAAGCAGGCGTGACCCTCACCGGTCCGCCGACGATCCGGCCGGCACGTCCCGAGGACGTGCCGGCCGTCGTCG
>NZ_JBPQTK010000090.1:0-25869 GCF_051386315.1 Micromonospora sp. URMC 107 | reverse complement strand
GCGTGGCCGTGGAGTGGCCCGGCCTGGTGCTGCCGCTGTTGAGCTGGGTGGCCGGGGTGGCGTGCCGGCCGGTGGGGGCCGGTCGGCGGGCGCCGGGGCGACGGCGCGGGTCACCCGGTCCAGCGCGCGGGCCAGGTCCAGCAGCTCCTGGTCGGTCTCGGGCTCGACGCCGTGCAGCACCTCGTCGGTCCACCGGGGATCGTCGCCGGTGCGGGCGGCGACCGCGGCGGCCACGTCGGCCGGCGGCGCGGTCGGCGGCAGGTGCAGCCGGGGCGTCAGACGGTCCAGGGCGGCGGCCCGCAGCGTCCGCGCGGCCACGCCCCGGGCACCGGCCTTCTCGTAGAGCCGGGCCCGGCCGAGCACCGTCTCCGCCGAGCGGACCGTGACCGGCAGCGGCTCCACCGCCGGCGGGCCGAGCCGACGGGCCCGCCAGAACGCGGCCAGCAGGGCGGCCACGGCGAGCTGGGCCAGCAACGCCCACAGCCAGCCGGGGAAGGCGGACCAGAGCGGGTTCGGCGGCTCGGGCCTGTCGGCGCGGGAGGTGCTTTCGTCCCCCTCCTCGCTGTCGTCGTCGGACTCCCCGCCAGGGCCGCCGGGGCGTTCGTCGCCGGTGCCGGTGCCGGTGCCGCTGCCGGGGCCGCCGTTGCCGGTGGAGCCGCCCGGCGTGGGCGACCAGGCCGGGCTGCCGCTGCTGCCGTCGCCGAAGACCGGCGGGGGTTCGGGGCCGTCCAGGTCGAGCCACACCACCCGACCGGGCCCGCCGAGCAACGCGGTGGCGAACGCCCGGTTGTCCCACTCGTCGATCCGGTCGTTGCGGAACGGATCGCTGGCGCCCACCGCCACGGTGCTCTCGGGGACCCGGGACAGCAGGGCGAGCCCGTCGGCGAAGCAGAACCGGACGGGCGCCGACGCGCCCGGGGCGACCGCGTAGCGTTGCAGCCCGACCGCCGCGCGCCCGAGGCCGCGCAGCTCGGGCAGCGGGCAGGGCAGGCCCCGTGCGTCCGGCCCCACCGCCTGCGCGGCCCACCGGCGGCCGGCCGGTTCCACCGGCAGCAGCCGGACCGTCTCCAGCACCCGCCGCGGCGGGTCCACCAGCACCAGCCTGGTGGTCGAGGGCAGCGAGTCCAACGCGCCGACCGTGTCGGGGTGCAGCAGCGCCGGCGCGGGCACGAAGAGCGTGGCGGCCTGGTTGCGGGCGGCCAGCAGGGCGCGCAGCGTGTCCGTCTCCCGCTGCACGGTGACGCCCCGCTCGCGCAGCGCGTCGGCGAGCCGGCTGCCGCCGTCGTCCCCCGTCGCCACGGGGGAGAGGAACCCCTGGTCGCCGGGGTCGGGCTGGTCGACCGCGTGGGTGGCCAGGGTGGTGGCCAGCAGCAGCGCGGCCAGGCCCAGCGGGATCAGCAGCCGATGCCGGCGGCGTCGTCGCCGGGGGGCGGCGTCCGCGCGTGTCGCCGGTGGGACGGCGGTGGCCTGTGCGCTCATGGTCGTGGCCCGTCCTCGGGTCGGCCGGTCAGCACCCGGTCCAGGTCGGCGGCGTGCTCCCGCATCCGGTGGTCGTGCTCGGCGGAGGCGGGGCGCTGGCCGTACCAGAGCTCGGAGAAGATCGCCCCGGCGGCGCTCAGCGGCGGGTCGACCTGCGGTCGGCTCTCCGTCGCGGCGCGTACCAGCTCGACGACTGTCATGCCGGGCCGCGGCTGCACCACGCGCCGGAGGGCCAGCTCCCGGACCATCGCGCGCAGCCGCTCCCGGACGGCTTCGGCGTACCGGCCCTCGGCGGCGAGCCGGTCCGCGAGAGAGACGTACGCGGCGGCCGGCAGCTCCGGGGCGCGGGGAGCGGGGACGACCGGCGCCGGGGCGTCCGGGGGCGAGGCCTTCCGGCGACGTCGGCGCAGCCGGGGCAGCCGCCGGGGGATCCAGGCCGGGAACGTGTACCAGCCGGCCGCGACCAGCACCGCGGCGAGCATCAGCAGCAGCGCGACCAGGGGCAGCGGCACCCGGTCGCCGAGCGCCGCCGTGGTCTCGGTCCACCACCGGCTGAAGCTCATCGCCCGGCCGCCAGCAGGACGGTCTCCGGGGTGCCCGGCCGGGCCCGGGAGAGCCGGATGTCCAGTCCCTCGGTACGCATCCGGGTCTCCAGGTGCAGGACCGCGTCCAGGCAGGCCAGGGCCGGGTAGGCGACGCTGTTCACGCCCGCCCAGACGGCCAGCGACAGCCACCCCGCCCAGGCCCGGTCGACGAGGTCGAACGAGTCCAGCCCGAGGTAGACGCCGATGCCGAGGCCGAGGCGGACTATCCACCAGACCAGGTAGCCGAGCAGCCGGATCCAGCCGGCCCGGCCGGCGCCGCGCACGGCCAGGGCGGCGGCGCGCAGCGGGGCGCGCAGCGGGTGCACCCGGTCGACGACGAGTGCCGGCGCGACGGCGCCGAGCAGGGCGAAACCGACGATCCACGCCGGCCCGAACAGCGCGAACCCGCACATCACCACGCCGACCAGGACGGCGAGCAGCGCGGTGGCGCCCCAGCGCGCGCCGGCCGGGCGGAGCAGTTCCCGGGGACCCACCGCGCGGCCGAACAGCGCGGCCCCGGCGGCCCGCGCCGCCGGGTTGCCGAGCAGCAGGACGATCACCGCCTCGGTCGCCGCGCCGACCGCCAGCAGCAGCCAGTACGCGCCGAACCGCCCGAACTCCAGGAACCAGACGGGCGGCGCCGTGCCGGCGGCGAGCCGCAGCGGATAGAGCAGGAGCTGCTCGGCCACGGCCAGCGCGAGGGCGACCGGCACCAGCACCCGGGCCTGGCCGCGCAGCAGCAGGACCGCGGAGTCCAGCAGCTCGCCGACCGTGAGGGGGCGGCGCGGGAGCACGGCGGTCGGGCCGGCGTCGGGCACGCGTACTCCTGTGGGACGGGCGGCGGTGGCGCGTGACGGCGCACCCGGGGATCATGGTGACACGCCCGTTCCGATCGGGTGGACCCGCACGTCGGGGCGGCGACGCCGGGCACCGGTTGCTGGGCGGCGACGTCCCACGGCAGTACCGTGCCGGGTGACGCGGATCCCACCGAACTGAAGGGGATGCAAACATTAACCCCATGAGAGCCCGGGTACTGGTGGTCGACGACGACCCCGCGCTCGCCGAGATGCTCGGCATCGTCCTGCGCAGCGAGGGGTTCCTGCCCTCCTTCGTCGCCGACGGCGAGCGGGCGCTGGCCGCGTTCCGCGAGAACCGCCCCGACATCGTCCTGCTCGACCTCATGCTCCCCGGCATGAGCGGCATCGACGTGGCGCGGTCGATCCGGGCCGAGTCGGGTGTGCCGATCGTCATGCTGACCGCCAAGAGCGACACCGTCGACGTGGTCCTCGGCCTGGAGTCCGGGGCCGACGACTACGTGGTCAAGCCGTTCAAGCCCAAGGAGCTGGTCGCCCGGATGCGGGCGCGGCTGCGCCGTGGCGAGGACGTCGCCCCGGAGATGCTGACCATCGGGCCGCCCGGCAACCAGATCACCATCGACGTGCCGGCGCACACCGTCAGCCGCAACGGCGAGGAGGTGAAGCTGACGCCGCTGGAGTTCGACCTGCTGGTCGCGCTCGCCCGCAAGCCGCGCCAGGTCTTCACCCGCGAGGTGCTGCTGGAGCAGGTCTGGGGCTACCGGCACGCGGCGGACACGCGGCTGGTCAACGTGCACGTGCAGCGGCTGCGGGCCAAGATCGAGCCGGATCCGGAGCGGCCGGAAATCATTCTCACCGTGCGGGGCGTGGGCTACAAGGCGGGCACCGGATAGCCTGGTCACACTGTGGCCACCTCCCCGATTCCGGACTCCCCGACGGCAGCTCCGCGCCGGCGTCCCGCCGCGCGGGAGCTGTGGCGTGGCGTGCACGGCCGGGCCGCGCGCCTGCTCGCCGGGTTGCGCCAGGCCTGGCGGCGGTCGCTCCAGCTGCGGGTGGTGACCATCACACTGGTCGCGTCCAGCCTGCTGGTGGGCGGCTTCGCCTACCTGATCGCCGACAAGATCACCGGCATCCTGGTGGAGAACGTCGAGACCGATGTGCGGGTGCGGCTGGGCAGCGGCGCGGACTACGCGGCGAAGCAGTTCGGCCTCTACAACCAGCCGCAGGACACGCAGTTCCAGGAGACCATCGAGGGCACGGTCAACTACCTGGCCGGCGGTGACCCGCAGCAGACCACCGGCGTGATCGTGGCGCTCGCCGCCGACAACCACACCGACGCCATCCAGCCCCGGTCCTCGCCCGCGGTCAACGTCCGCCCGCTGATCAGCCGGGAGCTGCGCGAGACGGTCGCCGGCGGCAAGGTCGCCAGCCAGATCCGCACCGGGCGCCTCGGCGAGGAGCGCACGAAATACCTGGTCTACGGCTCGCCGGTGCCCACCCGGTTCGGCCAGGTGGAGCTCTACTACCTCGTGCCGCTGGCCCGGCAGGACGAGACGGCCGCCGACGTCCGGGACACCGTGGCCGCCACCGGAGCGGCCCTGGTGCTCCTGCTCGCCCTGCTCGCCGGCCTGGTCACCCGGCTGGTGGTGACCCCGGTGCGGGTGGCCGCCCGCACGGCCCAGCGGCTCTCCGCCGGCCTGCTCGACCAGCGGATGGTGGTCGACGGCGAGGACGACCTCGCCCTGCTCGCGGCGTCGTTCAACCAGATGGCGACCAACCTGCAACGGCAGATCCTGCGGCTGGAGGAGATGTCCCGGCTGCAACGCCGCTTCACCTCCGACGTCTCGCACGAGCTGCGCACCCCGCTGACCACGGTCCGGATGGCCGCAGACCTTATCTTCGCGGAGCGGGACGAGTTCGACCCGGCGGTGGCCCGCAGCGCCGAGCTGCTCCAGGCCGAGCTGGACCGGTTCGAGGAGCTGCTGACCGACCTGCTGGAGATCAGCCGCTTCGACGCCGGCTTCGCCATGCTGGACTCCGAGCCGACCGACCTGGTGCCGGTCGTGCACCGGGTGGCCGACCGGCTGGCCGGCCTCGCCGAGCGCGTCGGGGTGGCCATCGAGCTGGACGTCCCCGGCACCCCGGTCATCGCCGAGGTCGACCCCCGGCGGGTGGAACGGGTGCTGCGCAACCTGGTCGGCAACGCCGTCGAGCACGGCGAGGGCAAGCCGGTGCTGATCACGCTCGGGGTGGACGACACGGCGGTGGCGATCACCGTCCGCGACCACGGGGTGGGGCTCAAGCCGGGCGAGGAGAAGCTGGTGTTCAACCGCTTCTGGCGGGCCGACCCGTCCCGCGCCCGGCAGACCGGCGGCACCGGGCTCGGCCTGTCGATCAGCCTGGAGGACGCCCGGCTGCACGGCGGCTGGCTGGAGGCCTGGGGGGCGCCCGGGCAGGGCGCCCAGTTCCGGCTCACCCTGCCGTCGCGAGCCGGCGACCGGTTGACCACCTCGCCGCTGCGGCTGGTCCCGGCCGACGCCGCGCTGCCCTTCGGCGGCCCCCGGGCGGGTGGGCTGCTGGCCATCGGCCCCGGCACCGACGGCGCGCTCGCGATCGGCCCGGGCGCCGACGGCGCGCTGAGCGTCGGTCCCGGGCGGCCGGGCAACGGCGGGCACGCGGAGGTGGGGTCGTGAGGCGTCGGCTGCTCGCCGGCCTGCTCGGCGGGGCGCTGCTGCTGGGCGGCGCGGCCGGCTGCGGCATCCCGGAGAACACCGAGGTCCGGGTGAAGGGGCCGGGGCCGGCGGCGGAGGCCGGCTCGACCAGCGGCAGCCGGGGCGAGCCCCCGAGCCGGAGCGCGGGCGGCACCGACGCGGAGCAGTTCGTCGAGAACTTCCTCTCCGCCGCGGCCGGCGAGCCGGACCGGGCCTACCAGCGCGTCCGGCAGTTCATCACGCCGGCCGACCGCGACCGCCTCCAGGTGAAGCAGGGCAGCGAGGTCGCGCTGGCCGTCGTCCGGCTCACCGAGGAGCCGGTGATCGTGTACGCCCCGGACCGGACCGAGGTCACCCTCAAGGTGCAGCAGGTCGGGCAGCTGCGCACCGACGGCACGCTGGCCCCGCCGGAGACGAGCACCACGACGTACACCTTCGAGCTGCGCAGCCAGCCCGGGCAGGAGGGCCTGACGGACGGGGGGTTGTACGTGGCGAACCCGCCGACCGCGCTGCTGCTCAGCGTCGAGGCGCTGGAGACGTACTACCAGAGCCGGACGATCTACTTCTGGAACAACGACCGCAGCCGGCTCGTCCCCGACCAGCGCTACCTGCCCCTCGCCGTGCCGGACGAGCGGCGGGTGAGCGAGGTGGTCAAGTGGCTGACCGCCGGCCCCTCGGCCTGGCTCGGCACGGCCGTGAGCAGGCTGCCGGACGGCACCCGCCTGATCAACAACGCCACCCGGACGGACGGCCGCTGGGAGGTCGACCTGGAGATGCCGGAGGACAAGGTCCGACTGGAGCAGCTCGGCACGCAACTCGCCTGGTCGCTGTCGGACCTCGACGGGCCGCTCGACATCAAGATCCGTAACCAGTCCCAGGAGTTTATCCCGGACCTGGAGCGGCGCCGCCGCGAGCGTCCGGTGCACCACTTCACGGAGAGCTTCCAGCGGTTCTGCGTCTACGAGGGCGCCATCCACCCGCTGGCCTACGCCGGTGAGTCAAGCGGCCCGGTGCCCGTGGACGCCGAGGCGAACCGGAACGTCGTCTCCGCCGGGCTCAGCCGCGCCGACAACCGGATCCTCGCGGCGCTGGTGGTCACCGACGCCGGCCGTCACCGGCTCGCGGTCGGCACCGGCACCGACCAGGTGACCGCGTTCACCCGCAGCGCCAAGGGCTACGCCGCCATGAGCCGGCCCGTCTGGCTGCGCTCGACGTACCGGGGGCAGTCGGCCGGGCTGGTGGTCGCCGACGGCAGCCTGTACCGCTTCGACGCCCAGGCGCAGTTCACCGCCGTGTCGCTGGGCGTACCCGGCCCGGTGACCGCGGTGGCGGCCTCGCTGGACGGCCACCGGATCGCCGTCATCGCCGGGGGCACGCTCTACGTCGCCGCCCTCAACCCCGACGGCGCGGGGGGCACCCCCGGCCCGGCCCGTCGGCTGCACACCCGACTGACCAACCTGTCGGCCGTCGACTGGTTCGGCGAGAACACCCTGGTCCTCGCGGGCGCGGTCGGCCGCCCGGCGGTCTACGAGGTCAGCGTGGACGGCGCGCGGGAGAGCCGGCTGGAGGACAAGATCGGCGCCCGGGTGACGCACCTCGCCGCGTACCCGGCCAACGCGGTGGGCCGCCTCGGCGCCGCGATGTACGAGGCGAACGGGGTGGCGTACCGCAGCGGCCCGTTCGAGCGGATCCAGCCCGAGCAGGTGCAGGAGGTCACGCCGCCCTCGGCCGGGGCGCGGGCCGGCAACCCGACCGCCCCCTTCTTCCTCTACTGATCGCCGTGCGGGATCTCGGCGGGCTCTGGGCGGACCTCACCGACCTGGTGCTGCCCGTCGAGTGCGCCGGCTGCCGGGAACGCCGGCCGGGGCTGCGGCACGGCGTCTGCCCGGAGTGCGTGACGGCGCTGGGCGCGCTGCGCCCCCGGGCCGTACGTCCCACTCCCGCCCCGCCCGACCTGCCGCCGTGCGTCGCCCTCGGCCCGTACGCCGGCCCGCTGCGGGAGGCGCTGCTGGCGTACAAGGACCACGGCCGGCACGGGCTGGCCCGGCCGCTGGGGGCGCTGCTCGCCGAGGTCGTGGCGGCGGCGGTGGGCGAGGTCCGCCCGGTGACGCTGGTGCCGGTGCCGGACACCGCGGCGGCGGCCCGCGCCCGGTACGGCGACCACCTCGGCCGGCTGACCCGGCACTGTGCGGACCGGCTGCGCCGGGCGGGCTGGCCGGTGCGGGTGCGGCGACCCCTGCGCGCCCTGCCCCGCCCCGACTCGGTGACGCTGGACAGCGCCGGCCGGGCGGCGGCGGCCGAGGCCGCCTTCCGGGTCCACCCGCGGGTCCCGTCCGGGTCCGACGCGGCGGCGGTCGTGGTGCTCGACGACATCCTGACCACCGGGGCCACCCTCGCCGCGGTGGGGCGGGTGCTGACCGCGAGCGGGCTGTCGCCCACGGTCGCCGCGGTGCTCGCCGCGACCGAGAAACGGCACAGGTCGTGACGGTGCGTGTTTCCGTTTCACCCGTTGGTGTATGAGCTGTGAAAAATTATTGGCCGTCCCGGCGACCGGGGGTGACTGTCGGGCGAACAGGAGTTAGCGTTTTCCTGTCGGGGGTAGGAGGTCTTTCCACCCGCCCCCGGTGGTGAAGGGAGGCGTAGCCGCACTGACCGGTCGACGCCGAGTGGGACCTCCCCCAGGGGCGCGCGACCGGATGCCGGAACGAACGACCGTCCGAACTAGGGAGGTCACATGGACATCGTGGTCAAGGGCCGTAACGTCGAAGTGCCGGATCATTACCGGGTGCACGTGGCGGAGAAACTAGCGAAGATCGAACGCTACGACCACAAACTTATTCGTGTCGATGTAGAGCTGTTTCACGAGCGCAATCCACGCCAGGCGGACCACTGCCAGCGCGTCGAAATCACCTGCGTTTCCCGTGGCCCGGTGATCCGGGCGGAGGCCTGCACGAACGACTTCTACAGCGCGCTCGACGCGGCCATCGCCAAGCTGGACACCCGGTTGCGCCGGGCGGCCGACCGCCGCCGCGTCCACCGTGGCCGGCACGCGCCGCTCTCCGTCGCCGCCGCCACCGCCAACCTGCCGGTGGCCGGCCTCGACGCGCCGCTGGGCGCGTCGCCCGACGGCGCCGGCACGGCCACCGCCGTCGCCGAACGGGTCGAGGAGGAGGAGCGCGACCAGCCCTGGCACATCGCGCGGGAGAAGGTGCACCCCGCCGAGCCGATGACCGTCGACGACGCCCTGTTCCAGATGGAACTCGTCGGCCACGACTTCTACCTGTTCCAGGACAAGGAGTCCGGCCGCCCGAGCGTCGTCTACCGGCGGCACGCCTACGACTACGGAATCATCTCCCTCGCCGTCTGATCGTCGGGCGCCGTGGTGGCGGCCCTCGCCGCCACCACGGCCGCCCGGGCCGGGCTCCGGCGGGCGCCCCGAGGTCGACGTCGCGCCGCCCGCGCGCCCGGTCGGAGGGCATCAGCGGAGTTCGTCGGGGAGCAGCCCGAAGACCAGGTCGTCGAGCCGGGTGCCGGCGAGTCCCGGCAGCCGCCCGCGCAGCAGGCCCTCCCGGCGGAACCCCACCCGCTCCAGCACCCCGTGCGAGGCGGTGTTCTCGGGCACGGTGCCGGCGACCAGCCGGGCGAGCCCGGCCGGGCCGAACGCCCAGCCGGCCAGGAGCCGCACCGCCCGGGTGGCCAGCCCGCGTCCCCGCTGCCCGGGCAGGAGCGCGTAGCCGATCGACCCCTCGCCGGCCTCCGGGTCGGAGAGGCTGAGCCCGCAACTGCCCGCCGGCTCGCCGGTGACCGCGTCGAGGATCAGCAGGCGGGCGATGGCGCCGGTGAGCCACGCGCTCTCGGCCAGCAGGCAGCGCCGCTCGATGGCCGTCCGGGTCGGCGGCACCGGCGGGGCCTGGTTCGCGACCACCTCCGGCCGCGTGTGCAGGCGGTACATCAGGTCGACGTCGTCCGGGCCGAGCCGGCGCAGGGTCACCACGCCGTCGGTGAGCCGGCCGTCGGGCAGGTCCGGCAGGACCCGGGGCGCGGGACCGGGCGGGTCGTCGGCGAGCCGTACCCACGCGAGCAGGTCCGTGCGGCCGCCGCCGCGCAGCTGGCCGGCCGCCCGGCGTACCCCCTCGTGGCGGAAGCCGGCGGCGAGCGCCACCCGCTGGCTGGCCGGGTTCTCGGCGTGGGTCATCAGTTCCAGCCGGTCGAGGCCGTGCCGCAGCGCGGAGTCGGCCAGGGCCCGCGTCGCGGCGGTGGCGACCCCGCGCCGCCGCGCCCAGGGCGCGACCCAGTAGCCCACCTCCGCCTGCCGGCGCGGCGCCACGACCTGGCCGAGGCCCGCGCCGCCGACGAGCCGGTCGGTGGCCGGGTCGGCGATGGCGTACGCGGCCCCGCCGGCGGCCCAGGCCCCGGGGGCGCCCTCGGCGATCCACCAGCGGGCGTCGGCCTCGGTGTACGGCTGCGGCATGCCGGGGTTGAACCGCAGGTTGACCGGGTCGCCGCAGCCGGCGGCGAGGTCGGCGACGTCGGCGGGGCGGAACTGCCGCAGCCGCACCGCGTCGGCCTCGATCACCTCGGGCGTCACGTCAGGTCCCCGGCGAGCAGCGCGCCGACCCAGGCGTCCACCCGTTCGCCGCGGTGGGTGAGCCCGCCCCGGGCGGTGCCCTCGACCGTGAAGCCCGCCTTCTCGGCGACCCGTCGGGAGGCGGTGTTGCCGACGTTGGCCCGCCACTCGATCCGGGCCAGGCCCAGCGTGGTGAAGCCCCAGGCGCTGAGCGCGGTCAGCGCGGCCGACAGGTGGCCCCGGCCCCGGGCCCCGGGGTCGGCCATGAAGCCGACGTCGGCCAGCAGCGGGTCGGTGGGGGAGAGCCGCAGGTCGATCGTGCCGGCGTACCGGTCGTCGGCGTCGGCGACCACGAAGCAGGCGCTGGTGCCGCCGGCCCAGGTGCTCCGGGCGTGGCCCAGGTACGACTCGGCGTCCGCCCGCTCGTACGGGTCGGGCACGGTGGTCCACCGGATGGTCTCCGGGTCCCGGCAGGTGTCGACGATCGCGTCCAGGTCGCGCTCCTCCATCGGGCGCAGCCGTACCTCGGTGGTGCCGCCCGTGGCGAAGAGGACGGGCTGGGGCCCGCCGAAGACGGCGGCGCGACGGGCCTCCAGGGTGCCCGGCCCGGCCGGACCGGTCTCGCCGGGGGCGGGCACCTCGCCGGGGAGCAGCGAGCCGATCCAGCCCGCCGGGCTGCCGCCGGGGGCGGGGTCGGCGAGGCGCAGCCGACCCTCGACGCGGAAGCCCGCCCGGAGCGCGACCAGGCGGGAGGCGTGGTTGCCCACCTCGGCCTGCCAGATCAGCCGGCGCAGCTTCAGTGAGTCGAAGGCCCAGCGGGCGACGACCCGGGCGGCCCGGACGCTCACGCCCGCGCCCCGGGCCCAGGGCGCGGTCCAGTAGCCGATCTCGCCCGAGCGCAGGCCGGCGTCGATGGAGACCAGCCCGCAGGAACCGAGCAGCTCGCCCCTGGCGGCGTCGCAGACCGCGAACGACGCCCCGTCGCCCGTCGTCCAGTCCGCCGGGGCCACCTCGGTCACGAACCTGTGTGCGTGTTCGGGCAGGTACGGGCGAGGTACGGTGGTCCAGCGCTGGATGTCCGGGTCCTGGCACGCCCGGTGCACCGCCTCGGCGTCGGTCGGCCGCCAGGGGCGGAGCAACAGGCCGTCCTCGGTGATCTCCACAGGTTCCACCCGAGCCATGGTGCCGGCCGTTCGCGGACGGCGTAACCGGATTTCGGCGGGGCGGCGCGAGTCCAGCGTGTTATGTCGGTTTCGCCGGCTCGGAGGGCCGCCACCAGTGACCATCGCGCCGACGAAGCGCCTACGATGGGTCGAGACTGTCTAGGGGAGCGTTGATCCGTGTCGATTCTGGAAAGGGTCCTCCGCGCGGGCGAGGGCCGTATGGTGCGCCGGCTGAAGGCCATCGCCGCCGCCGTCAACTCGATCGAGGACGACTACGTCAACCTCACCGACGACGAGCTGCGCGGCATGACCGACCAGTTCAAGGAGCGGCTCGCTGACGGCGAGACCCTCGACGACCTGCTGCCGGAGGCGTTCGCGGTGTGCCGCGAGGCGGCCGCCCGGGTGCTGGGTCAGCGTCCCTACGACGTCCAGGTGATGGGCGGTGCGGCGCTGCACTTCGGCAACATCGCCGAGATGAAGACCGGTGAGGGCAAGACCCTGACCTCGGTCATGCCGGTCTACCTCAACGCGCTCTCCGGCAAGGGCGTGCACGTCATCACGGTCAACGACTACCTGGCCCAGCGTGACGCCGCCTGGATGGGCCGGGTGCACGAGTTCCTCGGCCTCACCGTCGGCGTGGTGCTGCCCAACCGGCCGGCCACCGAGCACCGGGCCGCCTACGAGTGCGACATCACCTACGGCACCAACAACGAGTTCGGCTTCGACTACCTGCGCGACAACATGGCGTGGTCGAAGGAGGAGCTGGTCCAGCGCGGCCACAACTTCGCGGTGGTCGACGAGGTCGACTCGATCCTGATCGACGAGGCCCGCACGCCGCTGATCATCTCCGGCCCGGCCGAGCACTCCGCCCGCTGGTACTCGGAGTTCGCGGGCGTCGTGGCCCGCCTCCAGCCCGGCAAGGACGGCGAGGGCGACTACGAGGTCGACCACTCCAAGCGCACCATCGCGGTCACCGAGCGCGGCGTGGCCAAGGTCGAGGACCGGCTGGGCATCGACAACCTCTACGAGTCGGTCAACACCCCGCTGGTGGGCTACCTCAACAACGCCATCAAGGCCAAGGAGCTCTACAAGCGCGACAAGGACTACATCGTCAGCGACGGCGAGGTCCTGATCGTCGACGAGTTCACCGGGCGCATCCTGCACGGCCGCCGCTACAACGAGGGCATGCACCAGGCCATCGAGGCCAAGGAGGGGGTGGAGATCAAGCAGGAGAACCAGACCCTGGCCACCATCACCCTCCAGAACTACTTCCGCCTCTACGAGAAGCTCTCCGGCATGACCGGCACGGCCCAGACCGAGGCGGGCGAGTTCAACAAGGTCTACAAGGTCGGCGTCGTGACGATCCCGACCCACCGGCCGATGGTCCGCCAGGACCGGCCGGACGTGATCTACAAGACCGAGAAGGCCAAGTTCAACGCCGTGGTGGAGGACATCGCCGAGCGGCACGCGATGGGTCAGCCGGTGCTCGTCGGCACCGTCTCGGTGGAGAATTCCGAGATCATCTCCCAGCTGCTGCGCCGGCGCGGCATCCCGCACTCCGTGCTGAACGCCAAGTTCCACGCCCGCGAGGCCGAGATCGTCGCCCAGGCGGGCCGCAAGGGCGCCGTCACCGTCGCCACCAACATGGCCGGCCGTGGCACCGACATCCTGCTCGGCGGCAACGCCGAGTTCCTCGCCGCCAACGAGCTGCGCCAGCGCGGCCTCGACCCGGTCGAGCAGGAGGAGGAGTACGCCAAGGCGATGGAGGAGGTCCTGCCCCAGTGGAAGCAGGCCTGCGACGCCGAGGCCGAGGAGGTCGCCGCCGCCGGTGGCCTCTACGTGCTGGGCACCGAGCGGCACGAGTCCCGCCGCATCGACAACCAGCTGCGCGGTCGGTCGGGCCGCCAGGGTGACCCCGGCGAGTCCCGCTTCTACCTCTCCCTCCAGGACGAGCTGATGAAGCGCTTCCGCTCCGGCGCCGTCGAGGCGGTCATGGAGCGCTTCAACATCCCGGAGGACGTGCCCATCGAGTCGAAGATGGTCACCAAGCAGATCAAGAGCGCGCAGGCCCAGATCGAGGGCCAGAACGCCGAGATCCGCAAGAACGTCCTCAAGTACGACGAGGTCATGAACAAGCAGCGCCAGGTGATCTACGCCGAGCGGCTGCGGGTGCTCAACGGCGAGGACCTCTCCGACCAGGTCCGCAACATGATCGACGACGTCGTCGAGGCGTACGTTCGGGGGGCCACCTCCGACGGCTACGCCGAGGACTGGGACCTGGAGCAGCTCTGGGCCAGCCTCAAGCAGCTCTACCCCGTGGGCATCACCATCGAGGAGCTCGAGGAGGAGGCCGGCGGCTCGCGGGCCGGCATCGACGCGGACTTCCTGCTCTCCCGCCTCAAGGAGGACGCGCACGCCGCGTACGACCGGCGCGAGGAGCAGCTCGGCGAGGAGGGCACCCGCCAGCTGGAGCGGATGGTCCTGCTCCAGGTCATCGACCGCAAGTGGCGCGAGCACCTCTACGAGATGGACTACCTCCAGGAGGGCATCAGCCTGCGGGCGTACGCCCAGCGCGACCCGGTGGTGGAATACCAGCGCGAGGGCTTCGACATGTTCGCCACCATGATGGACGGCATCAAGGAGGAGACGGTCGGCTTCCTCTACAACCTCGAGGTCCAGGTCAACGAGCCGGAGCCCGAGGCCGAGGAGGTCCAGCTGCTCGACAAGCCGGTCGAGATCCGGGCCAAGGGCCTGGGCCGGACGCCGCAGCAGCAGGGCCTGCAGTACTCCGCGCCGACCATCGACGGCGAGGCCGGTGCCGGCGCGGTGGCCGTCGAGCGCGACGAACAGCAGGCCCCCGCGCTGGGTGTCGGTCGTCCGGTCCCGGCCGCCCCGGCCGCGCCCGGGACGACCGCTCCGGCGGCGCCGCAGCGTCCGGCGTCCGGCCTGCGCGGCCCGGGCGTTCCGGCCGGCAACACCCGGCGGGCGGTGTCGGGGCAGGCGGAAGCCGGCAACGGCCCGTCCCGCAACGCGCCGTGCCCGTGCGGGTCCGGCCGGAAGTACAAGCGGTGCCACGGCTCCCCCAACGGCGGCGCGTGACCAGTAGCTGAGCGGGCCCCGCGCCCGCCCGGAGCAGTCGAGCCGCGGTCGTTCGCCGACCGCGGCTCGCTTGCGTCTCAGAGGACCTGGAGGGCGGTGCAGAGCCAGCTGCCCCGGCGGTGCTCGAGGCGCAGCGCCATCGCCCAGGTGCGCCCGCCCGTGCCGGCCAGCACGGCGGCCACCTCGACGGCGGCGGCGCGCGGCTCGCAGACCCGCAGCCGCCGCAGCCGTACGGCCGGCCGGGTCGACCGGCGGCGGACCGGACCGGAGCGGGCGGTGGCGCGGGCCAGCTCGGGCAGCAGCGTGGCCGCCCGTGCCGGGTCGAACAGTGGCCTGAGCTGCCCGGGCGGGCGGTAGCCGTTGAGCACCTCCAGGCAGGTGCAGACGAAGCGGTGCGCCGCCCGGGTGGCCTCGGGGGTGGCGGTCACCAGCGCGTCCAGGGGCAGCGCGGCGGCGGGGCGGCGAGCGGGGCCGGTCGGCGCCGGCCGCTGCCGTCGGCCCGGTGGCCGGTCGGTCTCGCGCCGGGCCGGCTCGAACAGGTCGAGCACGAGCTGGGCGTGGCCGGGGGCCGGCCAGTGGGCGGCGTCGTCGTCGGTGAACGGGGGTTCGAACGAGGGGGCGGGGCGCAGCCGGACGGGAGGCCGCGCCGGCCCGGGGCGGCGGGGGTCGGTCATCGGTGAACCTCCCACTTTTCCTGCGTTTGCTTTCGTTTTCCTTCGACAAGCTCCATTCTCGGCCATGGCGCAGCGCACGGTCAATGCCCGTACGGAGCGGTCCGGTTACTCCGGGTCGCGCTCGGCCAGCGGGTTGCTCCGCACCCACTCGGCCGTCTCGGCGTACTTGCGTTCGATGTACTCCTCCAGCCGGGCGCGTTCCACCCGCCACTGGCCCCGCCCGCCGATCTTGATCGCGGGCAGTTCGCCGCTGCGCACCATGTGGTAGACCTGCGAGTCCGACACGTTCAGCTCGGTGGCCACGTCGGAGAGCAGCAGGAACCTCGGCTCCACGAAAACCCCCGGGGTTGGCGTCGTTTGGTTCAGTTTGCCACCGACCACCGACGCGGCCCAGCCGCCGGGGGCGCGACCTGAGGCGACACGCCGCCGGCACACACCGGCGGGACGCTTCCGCCCGTGAGGTGCGCGGTGTATGACGGTCACGGCATAGGGCATGATCGGCCGGGACCGGCGGAGGCCGGCGCAGGACCTGAGCGGGGGAGACGACCGGTGACCGAGGAGCTTGTCCGGGTGTACGTGCCGGCTACCGTCCCGATGCTGACCCTCCTGCGCGGCCCCGGGCTGCCGGTGGCCGCCGCGCACGCCGTGACCCCCACCCTGCGGGAGTGGTACGCCGAGGGCGACGAGGAGGAGTTGGAGTACGTTGCCTTCACCCGGGCCGCCCAGGACGCATTGCAGCTGCTCCGGGCCGACCCCGACGCGCCCCGCCGCCGGGTCGTCGTCTCGGTGGACCTGCCCGCCTCGGCCGTGCGCCGGGGCGACGGGGAGCTGGGCTCCAGCGCGGTCGAGCTGAGCGACCCCGTGCCGGTCGGCGCCGTCGCGGCCCTCCACGTGGACGGCGCCGACGCGGTCGAGGACGTGTCCGCCGCGACGGAGGTGGTCACCGAGGCCCTGGCCGGCGACCCGGACGCGCAGTTCACGGTCGACGGCGCCGAGGACCACGAGCTGGAGTGGTACGACGTCACCGAGCTGGACCTGCTGCTGCGCGCCACCTCCTGATCCCCGCCGGCCGTCGGCGGCGGGCGGCGCCGAGGTCAGCGGGTGGGCGCGGCCTCGGCCGGGTCGTCGTCGTCGGCGTGGGCCGGTCCCAGGGTGCGGCCGAAGGCGATCATCGCCGTCAGGGCGCCGACGAACAGCACCCAGATCCCGTTGTCGATCCGGGAGGTGCCCAGCGAGGTCTGGGCCACCGCGTCCGCCTCGCTCAGCGCCCCGGCCAGGTCGAGCAGGGACCGCCCGCCGACCCGGATGATCACCTCGGCGACGAGCAGGAGCAGGCCCGGGCCGGCCCCGGCCAGCAGGTAGGCGGGCCAGCGCAGCGCCGGCGCCGACGCGTCGTGCCGGGCGGCCCGACGGCGGGCCAGGGTCAGGTACGCGAAGGCCAGCAGCCCGGCCACCAGGCCGGCGAGCAGCGACTCGGTGCGGGACACCCACTTCGCCGCGCCGAGCAGCGACTCCTGGGAGTCGCCGCCGCCGAACAGGTCGAAGAGCGGGTCGCGGGCCCGGCTGAAGGCCACCACGAAGACCAGCGTGCCGAGAGCGGCGGCCACCACGGCCCCGACCACGGGCCCGCTGCGGGCGCCGGCGACGGCCCCGCCGATGGTCGCCGCGGCGGCGGTGGTGCCGGCGATCACGTTGGTGGTCGCGTTGTCGGCGTACGTCAGGTTGATCGCGAACGCGGCCGCGAGCCCGACGAGCAGGCCGGCGCCGATCGCCGCCACGAAGCGCAGGGTGACCCGGTCGCTGCCCCGGCGGGCGAGCAGGTCGACGCCGAGGAGGGCGAAGCCGGCGCCGGCGACCAGCGCGGCCGAGATCACCCCCGGCAGGGCGAACGCGGAGAGGCTGATGGCGGTGAGCCCGGCGGCCGCCGAGCTGATCACCTCGCGGGTCGACCAGAGCATCGCGGCCAGCCACCCGAGCGCCAGGAGCGCGAGCACCGGCGCCCCGGCCGCCGACGCGCACGACGGGACGGCTCCCGCGCTCGCGCCCGGTCAACCCGGCGTGGCGTCGGCGCTGGTCACCCGGCCGGTGCCCGCGGGTCCGGTTTCGCCACCGCTGTCGAGATCGCCAGGAGCCTTGATGGACGCCGTGTTCTCCGTACCCGAGCCGCGCAACGAGCCGGTGCGCAACTACGAGCCTGGCAGTGCCGACCGGGAACGGCTCCAGCGGCGGCTGACCGAGCTGGCCGCCGAGCGGATCGACCTGCCGATGACCATCGCCGGTGAGCAGCGGATGGCCGGCGGCGAGTCGATCGACGTGGTGCAGCCGCACCGGCACGCGCACGTGCTCGGCGTCACCGCGCACGCCACCCACGACGACGCCCGCGCCGCGGTGAAGGCCGCCAAGGACGCCGCCGGAATGTGGCGGGCCCTGCCGTTCGAGGAGCGGGCCGCGATCTTCCTGCGCGCCGCCGAGCTGCTCGCCGGCCCCTGGCGGGACACGCTGAACGCCGCCACCATGCTCGGCCAGTCGAAGACCGTGATCCAGGCCGAGATCGACGCGGCCTGCGAGTTCATCGACTTCCTCCGGTTCAACGTGCACTTCGCGCGGGAGCTGCTGGAAGCGCAGCCGATGTCGTCGCCGGGGGTGTGGAACCGCTTCGACCACCGCCCGCTGGAGGGCTTCGTCTACGCGGTCACCCCGTTCAACTTCACGGCCATCGCCGGCAACCTGCCCTCGGCGCCGGCCCTGCTGGGCAACACCGTGGTCTGGAAGCCGGGCCCGACCCAGCAGTTCGCCGCGCACTTCACCATGCGGCTCTTCGAGGCGGCCGGCCTGCCCCCCGGCGTGATCAACATGGTCACCGGGCGCGGCGAGGAGGTCTCCGACGTCGTGCTCGCCGACCCGGACCTGGCCGGCATCCACTTCACCGGCTCCACCAAGGTCTTCCAGCACCTGTGGCGGACCGTCGGCGAGAACATCTCCCGCTACCGCGGCTACCCCCGGCTGGTCGGCGAGACCGGCGGCAAGGACTTCGTCGTCGCGCACACCAGCGCCGACGTCGACGCCCTGCACACCGCCCTGATCCGCGGCGCCTACGAGTACCAGGGCCAGAAGTGCTCGGCGGCGTCCCGGGCGTACGTCCCGCGCTCGCTCTGGGAGGGCGGGCTGCGCGACCGGCTCGCCGCCACCGCGGAGTCGCTCACCTACGGCGACGTCACCGACTTCGGCAACTTCGGCGGCGCGGTGATCGACGCCAGGGCGTTCGACCGGCACACGGCCGCGCTGGAGCTGATCGCCGGCGACGACGCCTGCCGGGTCCTCGCCGGCGGCACCGCCGACGACTCGGTGGGGTACTTCGTCCGGCCGACGCTCTTCGAGTGCACCGACGCGGCGCACGAGACGTTCACCACCGAGTACTTCGGGCCGATCCTCGGCGTGCACGTCTTCGACGACGGCCGCTTCGACGACGTGGTCGGCCAGGCCGAGTCGATCGCGCCGTACGCCCTGACCGGGTCGATCTTCGCGACGGACCGCCGGGTGGTCGACGCGGTGGCCGAGAAGATGCGGTACGCCGCCGGCAACTTCTACATCAACGACAAGCCGACCGGCGCGGTGGTCGGGCAGCAGCCCTTCGGCGGCGCCCGGGCCAGCGGCACCAACGACAAGGCCGGCTCCTGGCACAACCTCGTCCGGTGGATGTCGCCCCGGACGATCAAGGAGACCTTCGTCGCGCCGACCGACCACACGTACCCCCACATGGGCTGAGGCGTGTGCGAAGGGCCCCCTCCCGCCGGCGGGAGGGGGCCCTTCGCGCGCCCGCGGCGGGAGAGGCGAGGGCGGCCGGGCGGCGGTACCGTGGCCGCTGTGACCCACCCCACCCCCGCGCAGGATCCCCACTTCGGCGAGCAGGGTGGCCTGCTCACCTACACCGACTACCTGCGGCTGGCCGACCTGCTGGCCGCGCAGGTGCCGGAGTCCGACCCGGCCTCCCACGACGAGCTGCTCTTCATCACGATCCACCAGGTCTACGAGCTGTGGTTCAAGCTGCTGCTCGCGGAGCTGACCGACGCCCGGGACCGGCTGCTGGCCGGCGAGACCTACCTGCCCCGGGTGCGGCTGGAGCGCTGCCACGTGGTGGAACGGGTCCTGATCGGTCAGGTCGACGTGATCGACACGATGACCCCGCAGGACTTCCTGGCCTTCCGCACCAAGCTCGCCCCGGCCTCGGGCTTCCAGTCCGCCCAGTTCCGGGAGATCGAGTTCCTCTCCGGCCTCAAGGACCCGGACTACCTGCGCCGCTTCCGGGGCCTGCCCGACGCCGAGCGGGAGCGGTTGGAGCGGCGGCTGGCCGAGCCGAGCCTCTGGGACGGCTTCCTGGCCGTGCTGGGCCGGGCCGGCTTCGACGTCGCCGACGAGGAGGCGCGCTTCGCGGCGTACGCCACGATCGCCGGGGACCGGGAGCGGTTCGGGCCGCTGTGGGACCTCGCGGAGGCGCTGGTCGCCCACGACCAGGCGTTCTCGCTGTGGCGGGCCCGGCACGTGCTGATGGCCGAGCGGCAGATCGGCACGAAACCCGGCACCGGGGGCTCGGCCGGCGGGGCGTATCTCCGCTCCCGCGTGGAGACCCGGTTCTACCCGGAGCTGTGGGAGCTGCGCAGCCGGCTGTGACCGCCCCGGCGAAGGTGTCCCGCGCCTCCCCGGGGGACACCTTCCGCCCCTCCCCGGCGGACTGTCTCGCGCCGACAGTGCACATAGGAACCCGACCGGGTGGCGAAAATGCCAAATCCTGGACGCCGCGTCGGCAAAGTGGCAGCGTGAGGGGCATGGCGGATTCCGGAGTCAACCCCACGGCGGCGGCCCTGCTCGGGCTGCTCCACGAGGGCCCCATGACAGGTGGCCAGTTGATGGCCGCCGCTGAGCGCCGGCTGGCGCCGTACTGGTCGATGACGCGCAGTCAGGTCTACCGGGAGCTGCCGGTCCTGGCCGAGCGGGGCCTGGTCCGGATGGGCAAGCCCGGTCCGCGCTCCAGCCAGCCGTACGCGATCACCGCGGCGGGAAAACGGACATTTTCCCGGTGGCTGGCGGAGGAGCCGGGGCGGGACACCATCCGCAACCCGATCGCACTGCGGATCGCCTTCGGCGAGCTGCACTCGGCCAGCCAGCTCAAGAACCTCCAGGCCGCGGCCAACGAATACCACACCGAGGCCCTGGCCAAGGTCCGCGAGCAGGTCAAGAACGCCAAGAAGGAGGGCGACGCGTACGACGCCAGCGCGCTGGAGTTCGCCGTCGCCTACCACAAGGCCGCCCTGACCTGGCTGAAGAGCGCCCCGGTCGGCTGATCTCCCGGACCCCGGCTGCACTTTTTCGGCCCGGGACTGCGGGGCTCGCAAGCTCACTCCTCGCCCGCGCAGTACCCTTGTCTGTCGTGACCGCTGCCGATTACGCCGAACAGCTCAAGGACCTCGACGCCACCCTGCGCAACATCGAGGCGGTGCTCGACATCGACCGGCTGCGCGAGGACAAGGACCGCCTGGAGCAGGAGGCCTCCGCGCCCGACCTGTGGGACGACCAGGCGAAGGCCCAGCAGGTGACCTCGCAGTTGTCGTACGTCAACGGCGAGATCAGCAAGCTCGGCAGCCTCCGCTCCCGGCTCGACGACGCCAAGGTGCTGCTGGAGCTGGCCGAGGCGGAATCCGACCCCGGGGTGCTCGTCGAGGTCCAGACGGAGATCGCCGGGCTGGGCAAGGCCATCGAGGAGATGGAGGTCCGCACCCTGCTCTCCGGCGAGTACGACTCCCGGGAGGCGCTCGTCGCCATCCGGGCCGGCGCCGGCGGCGTGGACGCGGCGGACTTCGCCGAGATGCTGCTGCGGATGTACCTGCGCTGGGCCGAGCGGCACGGTTACCCGACGGAGGTCTACGAGACCTCCTACGCCGAGGAGGCGGGCCTGAAGTCGGCCACCTTCACGGTGAAGGTGCCCTACGCGTACGGCACGCTCAGCGTCGAGTCCGGCACCCACCGGCTGGTGCGGATCAGCCCCTTCGACAACCAGGGTCGCCGGCAGACCAGCTTCGCCGGCGTCGAGGTGCTGCCGGTGGTGGAGCAGACCGACAGCATCGAGATCCCCGAGAACGAGATGCGGATCGACGTCTACCGCTCCTCGGGGCCGGGCGGGCAGAGCGTCAACACCACCGACTCCGCCGTGCGGATCACGCACATCCCGACCGGCATCGTGGTCACCTGTCAGAACGAGAAGTCCCAGTTGCAGAACAAGGCGTCCGCGCTGCGGGTGCTCCAGGCCCGTCTGCTGGAGCGCAAGCGCCAGGAGGAGCAGGCCAAGATGCAGGGCCTGAAGACCGACGCCGCCGGCTCGTGGGGCGACCAGATGCGCTCGTACGTCCTGCACCCCTACCAGATGGTGAAGGATCTCCGGACCGAGCAGGAGACGGGCAATCCGACCGCGGTCTTCGACGGCGACCTGGACAAGTTCCTCGAGGCGGGCATCCGGTGGCGCAAGCAGCAGCAGCTCGCCGGCGACGCTGCGTGATCGACCGTGGGCGGAGCGCGTCGTCGATCTCCCCGGTACGCCCGAATTGGATGACGCGCCGCGCAACGGCGGGGCGTGGCACTTGGCTCCCCGGTTACACCGCGTAGACTCACCACCCGTGATTCAGCTTGAGCAAGTGACGAAGACGTACCCGAAGGCGTCCCGGCCTTCGCTCGACAACGTGTCCGTCTCGATCGAGAAGGGCGAGTTCGTCTTCTTCATCGGTCCATCCGGCTCCGGCAAGTCCACCATCATCAAGTTGCTGCTGCACGAGGTCTCGCCGAACAAGGGGCGGGTCGTCGTCAACAGCAAGGACGTCACGTCGATGCGTTCCTGGAAGCGACCCCACTTCCGGCGTTCCATCGGCTGCGTGTTCCAGGACTTCCGGCTGCTGCCGAACCGCACCGCGTACGAGAACGTGGCGTTCGCCCTCGAGGTGATCGGCAAGACCAAGGCGGTCGCCCGCCGGGTCGTGCCGGAGGTTCTGGAGCTGGTCGGGCTCGGTGGCAAGGAGCACCGCTACCCGCACGAGCTCTCCGGTGGTGAGCAGCAGCGGGTCGCCGTCGCCCGGGCGTTCGTGAACCGTCCGCTGATCCTGCTCGCGGACGAGCCGACCGGAAACCTGGACCCGGACACCTCGATCGAGATCATGCGCCTGCTGGACCGGATCAACCGCACCGGCACGACCGTCGTGATGGTCACGCACGACTCCAACATCGTGAACCAGATGCGCCGCCGGGTCATCGAGATCGAGAGTGGCCGCATCGTGCGCGACCAGGCCCGCGGCGTCTACGGCTGAGCCGACGCCACCCCTGCGCAGCCTGACGACGAACACCTCATGCCGGAGACCCGGAGGAAATCCCGATGCGCGTGAAATACGTCCTGTCCGAGGTACTGGTCGGACTGTGGCGCAACGTGACCATGACCATCGCGATGATCATCACGATGGCGGTCTCGCTGACCATGCTCGGCGCCAGCGGTCTCATGTACCGCCAGGTCGACGACATGAAGGACCTCTACTACAAGAACATCCAGGTCTCGATCTTCCTCGACCAGGAGGTGAGCCCCGAGCAGCGTGACGCGCTGGCCGCCAAGCTGGAGGGCGACCCGCTGGTCAAGGAGAGCCTCTACGTCAACAAGGACGAGGCGTACAAGCGCTTCCAGGAGATGTTCCAGGACGCGCCGGACCTGCTCAGCGCCGTCAAGGCGGACAGCCTGCCCGAGTCGTTCCGGCTCACGCTGAACAACCCGGAGCAGTACAAGAGCATCTACGACCAGTACAAGGACGCCGAGGGCGTCGACGAAATCGTCGACCAGAGCCGGCTGCTGGACAAGATCTTCGACATCCTCACCTCGATCCAGAACATCGCCCTGGCCGCCGCGATCGTGATGGCCGTCGCCGCGCTGCTCCTGGTCGCGAACACGATCCAGGTGGCGGCGTACAGCAAGCGGCGTGAGGTCGCGGTCATGAAGCTGGTCGGCGCGTCGAACTGGTTCATCCAGGCGCCGTTCGTGCTGGAGGCCGTGGTCGCCGGCCTGATCGGCTCGCTGCTCGGCCTGGTGGCCCTGATCGCGGCGAAGTACCTGCTCTTCGACGGGTCGTTGCAGGCGTTGCAGGGCCTGCTCTCGCCGGTGAGCTGGGGCGACATCCTGTTCATGTTCCCGCTGATGGCCGGCGTCGGCGGCCTGGTCAGCGCGGTCACCGCCTGGGTCACGCTCCGCTTCTACCTGCGGGTCTGACGCCCGTACGGCTCGACAGGGCCCTCCCGCGCCAGGAATAAACGGCGCGGGAGGGTCCTTGTCGTTCGGGTAGCATGATCTCCGCCCCGCGGCCGGTCACGTCCGGCGCGGATCACCGGAAGGGGGTGGCGCCGATGCCACGGGAAAAGGGACGCAAGGTCGTCGCCTCCAACAAGAAGGCCCGGCACGACTACGCGATCCTCGACACCTACGAGGCGGGCATGGCGTTGACCGGCACCGAGGTCAAGTCGTTGCGGGCCGGGCGCGCGTCGCTGGTCGACGCGTTCGCGCAGGAACGCAACGGCGAGCTCTACCTGCACGGGATGCACATCCCCGAGTACACGCAGGGCACGTGGACCAACCACGAGCCCCGGCGGACCCGCAAGCTGCTGCTCAAGCGGCTGGAGATCGACCGGCTGATCGGCAAGACCCGCGAGGGCGGCCTGACCATGGTGCCGTTGCAGGTCTACTTCTCCGACGGCTGGGCGAAGGTGGAGATCGCCCTGGCGAAGGGCAAGAAGTCGTACGACAAGCGGCAGGACCTCGCCAAGCGGGACGCGGACCGGGAGATCGCCCGGGTCGCCGGCCGGCGCGGCAAGGGAATGGACGACTGAGTTGTCGCATTCGTCCCGGCCGGCTCGCCGCCCCCGGGGCTCGGGATGAAACCCGTTGCGGTAGGCGTTACGCTTGTCAGTGCCGCCACATCGGCGGCCTGTCGAGGGGGTGACTGGTTTCGACTTCGTACGTTGCGGCAGGGGAAGCGAGCCGAGGAAGCCGACGTCGTCTCGAGAATCGTTCGTCGGAAACCAATAAGCGCCAAGAACAATCGCGCTGACTTCGCTCTCGCCGCCTGAGGCGAGTAGTGAGTCTGTCGGCCTGGGAGCGCCTTCGACCCAGTTAGCCGGCATCAGCTAGAAGGCTGGCCAATCGGACCCGGTCGCGGGGTCCGTGCGGCGAGATCAATCAGCGACTGGGCCCGTCACACCAACTCGCTCGCGTGAGCGGTGGGGCCGAGTAGAGGCATAGCGAGCTGCGCTCGGAGAAGCCCTGACAAACCGGCGAAGGACCCGGGTTCGATTCCCGGCACCTCCACCACCAGACGATGCGCCCCGGTCCACCGGACCGGGGCGCATCGCCGTCTCCGGGGCCGTTCGTCCGGCGTCGTGTCTGCGGAGGGCCGCCTGGGGGCGTGCCGTGGGGCCGGTGGGCCGCGCGGGACAGCCGGGACGGATGAGACAGCCCCGCCTCTGGACAGGGCGGACTCGGCGGGTCCACCATCGCTGTACGCGGTCAGACGCGACGCGGGAGGTGCCCATGGTCACCGGTCCGATCCAGCAGCCGCCCACCCTCTCCGGAGGGCTCCAGCCGCCCGCCGCGCGCCGGCCCCCCGTCACCCCGCTCGGGGACCTGCACCCGCTCGCCCGGGCCCTGGCCGTCGCGCCGGCCGAACCACGCTGGCGGGAACGCCTCCTCGTCGGGCTGGGGCCCGTGCGACGGGGCTTCGCGGAGCACGTGCGGGCCACGGAGGGACCCACCGGCCTCTATGCCGAACTGCTCGGCCAGGCGCCCCGGCTGGCACGCGGGGTGCGGCTGCTGGCCCACGAGCACGTCGCCATCGCCGCCGCGCTGAGCACCCTCCAGCAGGCCGCGGAGACGCCGGACGCCTCGGTCGACGACCTCCTCGACCTGGCCGTGCACCTGCTGCGGGCCCTCGCCCGGCACCGGCAGCGCGGCGCGGACCTGCTCTGGGAGGCGTACGAGACGGATCTGGGCGGCGAGACCTGACGGCGGGAACCGGCGTGGGCGTGCCGGCGTCCAACCGACATGCGCCGTACCGCCGCCCTGCTGGGCCTTCCGCTGTTGATGATCGTCGCCGGGTGCGCGCCGGCCGGCTCCGACCCGGCCGACGGCCCGGGCGACTCCGACCCGCGCCGGGACGCCTTCGCCCAACGGGCCACCGAGGTGGCCGACGCGTGGCGACCGCTTCCGGCGTGGAAGTCCGGTTACGTGCCGTTACAGGATCCGACGGTGCTGGTCGGCGACCCGGGCTTCACCGAGGAGACCAAGGTCGCCTTCCACAGCGGCTGGTACCGCGACCAGGTCCCCCTGCCGGAAGCGAAGCCCGCCGACGGCACCATCCGGTTCCCGGACGGCACGCTGACCGTCCCGCTGGTCGACGCCGCCACGGCGTACGGGCAGCTCGACCGGGGGGAACCGCCGCCGTGTCCCGGACGCCCCAAGGATCCCGCCGGGCCGAAGCTTCCCGGAGGCGGTCCCACCATCGAGCCGGGGCCCGACGGTCCGGTGAGCAGCGCCCCGCAGACCGCCTGCGTCCCGCTGACGGTCACGGGCGTGAAGCTGGGCACCGCGCCGGTGCGCACCAGCCGGGGCGAGGCGCAGGTGCCGGCGTGGCTCTTCACCGTCGAGGAACTCGCCGTCCCGGTGGCCCGGCTCGCCGTGGCGCCGCAGGCCGTCACCGCCCCGCCCGAG